>NZ_JBSFHW010000052.1:0-70523 GCF_053597275.1 Streptomyces sp. NPDC001492
GAACACGGCAAGAGCGTCGTCGCCGTCGGCGTCTTCAACTCCGGCCTGCTCTCCCAGGACCGCCCCGCCGCGGGCATGAAGTACGACTACCAGGAGGCCCCACCCGCTCTGATCGCCCGCGCCCAGGCGATCGCCGACGTCTGCGAGGCGCACGGCACCAGCCTGCCCGCCGCCGCCATCGCCTTCCCCTCCACGCATCCCAGTATCATCAACGTCACCCTCGGCATGCGGACTGCGGAACAGGTCGGACGAAACGTGCAACTCCATGATCAGCGCGTCCCGGACGCCCTCTGGGACGATCTCCGCGCTCAGGGGCTGATCAGGTCGGACGTGCTCGCGGGGCACGGTGGCGGGAGGGATGCGCGGTGTCTCTGACGGACAAGGCCATCGAGCAGATCCGGGAGCTGATCCGCACCGGCGCGCTGCCGCCGGGCTCGAAGCTCCCCCCGGAGCCGGACCTGGCCGCCCAGCTGGGGCTGTCCCGCAACCTCGCCCGTGAAGCGGTCAAGGCACTGGCCGTCGCCCGCGTCCTGGAGGTCCGGCGCGGCGACGGCACGTATGTGACCAGCCTGCAGCCGAGCCTGCTCCTGGAGGGGCTCGGTGGTGCGGTGGAACTGCTGCAGGGCGACTCGGTGGCCCTGCAGGACCTCATGGAGGTACGGCGGCTCCTCGAGCCGCTCGCCACGGCCCTTGCCGCAACCCGGATCTCCGATGCCCAACTGGCCGAGGTCAAGAAGCACTTGGACGCGATGCGCGAGGCCAGCGACGACGTCGAACAGCTCAACGCGCACGACGCCGCCTTCCACCGCGCCGTCGTCTCGGCCACGGGCAACGAGACCCTCCTCACCCTCCTGGAAGGGATCTCCGGCCGCACCCTGCGCGCCCGTATCTGGCGCGGTCTGGTCGACGACAAGGCCGCGGGCCGCACCCTCGCCGAGCACGAGGCGATCTTCAACGCCCTGGCCACCCGCGACGCCGCCCTCAGTCAGGCCGCGGCACTGCTGCACGTGAGCAACACCGAGCAGTGGCTGCGGGAACACCTGCGCTCGGGCGAGCCCCTCCTCTTCGGGACGGCAGCACGGAAGTGACGGTGCCGGGCGAGGGCGCCGCATCGTGTCCAGGACCGCAAAATTAGCCGCCTTATCAGGTGCGCTCTCAGGCGATTGGGCGGCTTTCCTGCCGAGAACTGATGGCGTGCGCGGGCGATGAAAGGCGGGAGGTCTCACAAATGAGGTTTGCCGGATTCTTTGGTTGACAAGGTCAGGGGTTCGACTCTCCAGAATGAGTACGACTCATATGTCTCTGCGGTATGATGCCCTTGGCTTGGCAGCGATCAGTCGCGGTCTCAGAAGTCACCCTGGAGGCAGAACCGATGGACGACACGCCCGCAACCGAAACGGTCTTGCCGGAGCAGGCCGCTTCTGCCGTGCCGCCGGCGGCGAACGGTGCGGGTGAACAGAGTGAGTACCGCCCCGGCTACGAGATCGTGGCGGAGCAGATCCTCGAGTTCATCGCCGAAGAACGTCTGGAGGCGGGCGACCGGCTCCCCACCGAGAACGACCTGGCCCAGACGCTGAACACCAGCAGGGCGGTGGTGCGGGAGGCCGTGAAGATCCTCTCCGCGCTGGGGCGGGTGCGGGCCCACAAGGGGCGCGGGCTGTTCGTCGCAGATGACGAGGGGATGCTCATCACCAGCCGGTGGGGAGGGTTCTTCCGTCCCGTCGACCTCGACCACGTCCTCATGCTGTTCGAGTTCCGCAGGGTGCAGGAGATGTCCGCGAGCAGCCTGGCGGCCACTCGTGCCACGCCGGCCGAGCTGCGCACCATCGAGGTCGCCATGCAGCAGTGCCGCCACGGGTTCGAGCACGGTCAGGTGGACGTGTTCAACCAGGGGGACGAGGACTTCCACGGGGCCGTCGCGGCCGCGTCGCACAATACGTTCCTGGTCAGTGCCGTGCGCGACGCACGGCGTCTGCAGCGGCAGTCCAGTGCCATCGGTATTCACGACACCTTCAGCGCGGATACGCAGCTCGCGGTCGAGGAGCACGAGGCGATCTACCGCGCCATCCGTGACGGTCGCCCCGACGAGGCCGCCGAGGCCACCGCCGTACACCTCGACCGAACGCTGGAGGACTACCGGCGGGAGATCCAGCGCCGCCTGTTCGGATAACCGGCCCGCCCCACCCACGCAGTTCACGGGACTCCCTGGCAGCGGGGCTGCGACGGCAGGCTCGTCTCCTGTGACCCATCGCCGATGATGTGATCATGAGAGTCGGGAACAGGCCGAGGAAAGGGCAATGGCGAAAGAGCGAGTGACGGTGTGCGTCCCGCCGTGCGACCCGGGGGACGTCGTCGAGGCCATCGGCGCGGCCATGGCCCGGTACGACTACAACCGTGACGACGGAGTCGGCGATCCGGACGACGAGACCTGGTGGGACTACTGGCAGATCGACGGCCGGGGCTGCGAGTTCCTGGTCGTCCCCGGGCACGAGGACGATCCGCGCCTCATCCGGGGTGCCGAGTCCGTGAGCGGAGAGCCGCGCAACGTTCCGCCTTCACTGTGCGACGGCGGGCCACGCGCGCTGCTGGACCTTGAAACGCCGCGTTCGCAGGCGGCCGCAGAAGCACGCCGAGCCTTCGAAGCGTGGCAGGACTTCTCCGCCGCCTACCCGCCGACCCGGCCATCGAGCCATTTCTGGGCCAGGCACTACGCCGACCCCGAGGGCTACCCGCGGGCACAGCTCCTGGAGGACTACCGCACCCAGCCGGCCATTGTGGCGCTCAGGGACAGCCCCGAACTCCGGGAGCTGATCGGCGGGGACCCGGCTGCCCGCCTGACCGGTGACGTCGAAGCGTACGCACGGGCAGCCGCCGACGAAGCCCTCCCCTCCAACGCCCTGCTGACCCTGGACGGCCGCTGGCTGGACGTCGCGAACTCCGAGCGGCGCCGCTACTTCAACGACTACCTGGACGCACTACCGGACGACGCGTACATCGTCCGCGTGCTCTACCACGGATGAGGTGCGCGTCCGCCCCCATGCGCCTGGTTGCCTGGAGCGCAATGACGCCTCCAGGCAACCGACTTCAGGCTCTAGAAGAACCCAAGTTTCTTTGGGCTGTATGAAACCAGAATGTTCTTCGTCTGCTGGTAGTGCTCCAGCATCATCTTGTGCGTCTCGCGCCCGATCCCGGACTGCTTGTAGCCGCCGAAGGCCGCGTGCGCCGGATAGGCGTGGTAGCAGTTCGTCCAGACGCGGCCCGCCTGGATCGCCCGGCCCGCCCGGTACGCGGTGTTGATGTCCCGCGTCCACACGCCCGCACCGAGGCCGTACAGCGTGTCGTTGGCGATCTTGATGGCGTCGTCGAAGTCGTCGAAGGACGCCACGGAGACGACCGGGCCGAAGATCTCCTCCTGGAAGATCCGCATGCGGTTGTCACCCTCGAAGATGGTGGGCTGGACGTAGTAGCCGCCCTTCAACTCGCCGTCGTACTCGATGCGTTCACCGCCCGTGAGGACCCGGGCGCCTTCCTGGCGGCCGATGTCGAGGTAGGAGAGGATCTTCTCCAGCTGGTCGTTGGAGGCCTGGGCGCCGATCATCGTGTCGGTGTCGAGGGGGTGCCCGGGCTTGATCAGTTCGGTGCGGGCGACCGCCCCCTCGATGAACTCGGCGTAGTTGCCGCGCTGCACGAGCGCCCGGGACGGGCAGGTGCACACCTCGCCCTGGTTGAGCGCGAACATGGTGAAGCCCTCAAGGGCCTTGTCGCGGAACTCGTCGTTGTGCGCCCAGACGTCGTCGAAGAAGATGTTGGGCGACTTGCCGCCGAGCTCCAGGGTGACCGGCTTGATGTTCTCCGAGGCGTACTGCATGATCAGCCGCCCCGTCGTGGTCTCACCGGTGAACGCCACCTTCGCCACCCGCGGGCTGGACGCGAGCGGCTTGCCCGCCTCCACGCCGAAGCCGTTGACGATGTTCACCACACCCGGCGGCAGCAGGTCCGCGATCAGGCTCATCCAGTAGTGGATCGAGGCCGGCGTCTGCTCGGCGGGCTTGATGACGACCGCATTGCCCGCGGCGAGGGCCGGGGCGAGCTTCCACACCGCCATCAGGATCGGGAAGTTCCACGGGATGATCTGCGCGACGACGCCGAGCGGCTCGTGGAAGTGGTACGCCACGGTGTCGTCGTCGACCTCGCCGAGCGAGCCCTCCTGCGCACGGATCGCGCCCGCGAAGTAGCGGAAGTGGTCGATGGCGAGGGGGATGTCGGCGGCCAGCGTCTCACGCACCGGCTTGCCGTTCTCCCAGCTCTCGGCGACCGCCAGTTTCTCGAGGTTCGCCTCCATCCGGTCGGCGATCTTCAGCAGGATGCTTGAGCGTTCGGTCACCGACGTGCGGCCCCATCCGGGGGCGGCCGCGTGCGCGGCGTCCAGCGCCCGCTCCACGTCCTCCGCCGTGCCGCGCGCGATCTCCGTGAACGGCTGTCCGTTCACCGGCGACGGGTTCTCGAAGTACTGCCCGCGGGCCGGCGGCACGTACTCGCCCCCGAGGAAGTGGTCATAGCGCGCCTGATAGGAGACGATCGCGCCCTCGGTGCCGGGCGCCGCGTAACGGGTCATGCTGGTCTGCCTCCTTCGAAGCGCTGCCCGCCGTTGGGCAGCTCCCGTCGGGAGGCTAGGGACGGCGACGTTGCAACTACGTTGCCGCGAGCACCGGGGGATCCACGCCGGGCTACGCCGATGCCGGCTCCCTGGCGGCCGGTGTGGCCGGCTCGTCGCCCGTCGTCCGTCGTGCTCAGGCGGCCCGAGCGGTTGGCGGGGCGGGTGGTCCGCGCCGGTGGTTGGGAGCGCTTCGTTCGCCGTGGTTCCTCGGTGGAGGGTGGTACGGGGTCGGGCGGCGGGTGGGGCGGGCCGGCTCTCCAGTGTGGTGAGCCGGGCCCGGGTGGTTGGCGGCGCGGGGCTGGGTGGTCAGCGCCGGGGCCGGTAGTGCTGCCGCGGCGTGGTTCCTCGGCGCTCGGTGTGTCCGGCTCGTTCTCCGGGCGTGCCGAGGCGGCCTCGGGTGGCCGTCGGGGCGGGCGGTCAGCGTCGTACGCCGGCAGCGCTGCGGCGGCGTGGTTCTCCGCCGATCGGTGCCGTCAACTCGCCCTCCAGCGCGGCCAGTCGGGCCCGGACCGTCGCCGTCGGCCGGACCGTGGCGAGAGCCCGCCACACGTCGAGGTCGTCCTCGCCCCACGGTGCGTGCGCCCAGTCGGCCAGCAGGTCGGGGTCGCGGCGGGCGACCAGCGCCGTGCGCAGGGCGTCGGCGAGCCGGTGCCTGAGCCGCACCACCGCCGGGGCCTGGGAGCCGGGCAGCAGCGGACCCGCGTACGCCGTCGCGGCCGCCGTGACCGCACCGGTCTCCAGACGCCGCTCGACGACGGCCACGTCGCACTCGACGGGCACGGTCAGCCGGTACGGCCGCGAGGCCAGCAGCCCCGGGCCCAGGAGCCTGCGCAGCCGGGCCAGTTCGGCGCGGAGCGTCACCGGCGTCACCGACTCGTCCTCATACAGTGCGCACAGCAGCTCGTCTCCGGTCAGCCCCTCCGGATGACGGGCCAGCAGGACGAGGATCTCGCTGTGCCGGCGGCTGAGCCTGATCCTGCGCCCGCCGGTGAGAAGGTGCGCCTCGTCCCGGCCGAGCGCCGTCAGCTCGGGCACGTCGACGGCGGGCCGCTCCGGGGTGAGCAGCGCCAGCTGGGACTCGGCGGCGCGCGCGACCGCCTGCACGAAGCCCAGGCTGTGCGGATGCGCGAGACCGTTACCGCCGGTGATGTCCACGGCGCCGAGCACCCGCCCGGTGCGCGGATCGTGCACCGGAGCCGCCGCACACGTCCAGGGCTGTACCTGCCGGATGAAGTGCTCGGCCGCGAAGACCTGAACCGGCCGGTCGACGGCGACCGCGGTCCCCGGCGCGTTGGTGCCCATCGCCGTCTCCGCCCAGCGGGCGCCCGGAACGAAGTTCATCCGCCCCGCGTCCCGCCGGGTGGCCGGGTGGCCCTCGACCCACAGCAGCCTGCCGTTGGCGTCGCACACCGCGAGCAGGTGCTCCCCGTCGGCCGCGAACGTGCCCATCAGCTCACGGAACAGCGGCATCACCCGCGCCAGCGGATGCTCGGCCCGGTAGGCGCCGAGGTCTCCGTCCGCCAGTTCCACGCTCGCCGTGCCGTCGGGCCCCACCCCGGCCCGGGCGGAGCGCCGCCACGACTCGGCCACCACCGCACGCACCGGACGCGTCACCGTGCCCGCCTCGGTGAACGTCTCGTGCGCGCGACGCAGCATCCGCGCATGCTCGGCAGGGTCGGCCCCCGGCTCCAGGGCCACCCACGGATCGGTCAACTCGGCCTCCCCGAAAGGTGTTGCGGCTGAGGACATCGTCACTCCCGGTGCCCGCGCCGACAACCGTTTCGACCAGGCCACCCGAATGACGGCCCGCCCACCGGGCCAACGGTCCCTCCGTCGGGGCCGGTCGTCTCCCGCGGCGGTCAGCCGAGGCCGACGAGCTTCATGTAGCGCGTCCAGTCCCAGTGGGGCCCGGGGTCGGTGTGGTCCGTCCCCGGCACCTCGTAGTGCCCGATGATGTGGTCCCGGTCCTTCGGGATGCCGTACTTGGCGCAGATCGCCGCGGTGAGTCTGGCCGACTGTCCGTACAGGGCGTCGGTGAAGAATGCGGGCCGGTCCACCCAGCCCTCGTGTTCGATACCGATGCTGCGCGTGTTGTAGTTCCAGTCGCCCGCGTGCCAGGCGATGTCGGCCTCCCGCACGCACTGCGCCACATGCCCGTCCGCCGAGCGCACCAGGTAGTGCGCGGTCACCTTCTTCTCCGGGTTCCGGAAGATGGTGAGCGCCTTGGCGTACGTCTCCTGTGTGACATGGATGATCACGCAGTCGAGGGGATAGGTCGCGGGGCGGTCCGACGCCGTGTAGTTGGACCTGCTCGCCGGCCGCCACTCCGCGCCCGGGTAGTCGACGGTCTGGTCCTGCGCCCCGGCCCGCACGTCGTGAAGCGACGCGTACGGGACTGCGGCGAGGGCGGCACTCTTCAGGAACCGCCGTCTGGATGTACTGGGTCCTGCCCGTTCCATGAAGCCGTGCCTTTCGGTCCGTGGGGGAGGCTCAGCCCCGCAAAGTCGTCGCGATCTCGCGCAGCTGTGCGTGCACGCCGCGATGAGTCTCGCGCGCGGGCAGCCACTGTTTGCGGATCTTGGCCACGCAGGTGTAGTTGGTGTCGCACACATTGGCCAGCGGTGACTCGACCGCCTGGGTCGCGAACTGGTAGGCGTCCAGCTCACTGAAGCCGTAGTCGCGCACCAGCCACTGCACCAGGTCGAGCTGCGATATCCGGAAGGCGTCCTCCAGCGGGCGGGCCGAGCCCGTCGAGATGATGTGCGTGTCCGACTCGATGCGCGGCCAGGGCGTCGCGAGCCCCTTGAGCAGTTCCACGATCACCACGGTGTTCATCGCGCACTCGACGGCGACCCCGCAGGTCTCGCCCTCGCCCTGCCGTGCATGCCCGTCGCCGAGGCTGAGCAGCGCGCCCTCCACGTTCACCCCGAGGTAGCAGGTCACGCCGGCCCGCATCTCGGGCGTGTCCATGTTGCCGCCGTGCGCGTCGGGCACCAGGGCCGAACGGACCTCGAGATTGGCGGGGGCCACGCCCACGGTGCCGTGCATCGGGTCCATGGGCAGCTCGGCCTCGATGTCACTGTCGTGCGCCCGGAACAGCGCCGTGCGCCGGGAGCGGTCGAGCTGCCAGATCCACACGGTCTCCGGCAGCGGCGGCTGGAGTGTGGCCGTGGTGTGCGTGGAGGTGAGCGCACCGAACAGCGGGACCGTGGTCGAAGCGGCCCAGTCGCGGGCCGGTTCGACGGACACGAAGTGCACGGCGACGGTGTCACCCGGCTGCGCCCCTTCGACGTGGAACGGTCCGGTCTGCGGATTGAGGAAGGGAAACTCGCACACCTCGGACACCAGGTCCTTCTCGGAGCGCACCCGCCCGGCGAAGCAGTCCTCCGTGTACAGGTCGAGGACCGTGCCAGGCGCGATGCGTGCCACGGGCGGTGCGCCGCCGAACGTCCAGGCGTACTCGCCCGGCCGGGGCCGGACGGTCAGGATGCGGGGGTCGCTCATGGGCGTGCTGCTCCGTTCTGCGCAGGATCGGCGGGGGAGGGGTCGTCGAGGTGGACGCGGGCGGTCTCGGATATCCGCTCGGGATGCCGCCGCATCAGCACCAGCAGCACCAGGACGCCGGCAGCCATCCACACGGCGACGATCGGTCCTGCATAGGACACCGGGGCCGTCAGCTCGGTGACGAAGTCGAACACGGGCAGGCCGGCCGCGGTCAGCAGCGCGGGCACGAAAGCGACGATGCCGACCAGCGGCAGCAGCAGATGCCGTACCGGTTTGAGCAACTCCCGTCTGCGGCGCAGGAAATAGCCGGCGCAGGCGAGGTTGACGACGATGTAGACGCCGATCACGACCGTGACGATCACCGTGGCGAGCAGCAGGAAGGCCGTCACCGGGTCGTAGCCGAACCCGAGCCCCAGCACGGCACCGACCGCCACGACGGTCTGCACGGCGATCCCGGCGACGGGCGAGCGGTATCTGGGGTGAAGGGCGGTGAAGAGACGCGGCAGGACGCGGACACGGGCCAGGGCGAAGGCCGTTCGGGTGGAGACGTTGGCGCACGCGTTGGCGTTGGCGATCGTCGAGTTCACCACGGCCAGGAACACCAGCACCCAGAACAGGCCGAACGACGTCCGTGCCACGCCCTCCCAGGAAGCGGCGCCGGAGGCCCCGAACTTCGCGAACCGGTCCGGCCCGAAGTACACCGTCATGGCGTAGGTGGTGACCACGTAGAACAGGCCGATCCCGAGCGCCGCGCCGAGCACCGCCCGGTGCATCGTGCGGCGCGGGTTGCGCGTCTCCTCGGCGAGCGGAGCCGCGGCCTCGAACCCGGCGAAGGCCAGCACCGTGTACACCGACCCGGCGAAGACCCCGCTGAATCCCTGGTAGCCCCCGGCCGTGTGCGAAGTGCCGAACACCGTAAGGGTGTTGGCCGCTCCCGCCTTGCCGATCAGCCAGACGGCGAACACCAGGAAGACCAGGACCTCGAAGACGCCCAGGACGGTGCCGAAGCGGGCCGAGGCACGCACCCCGAAATACCCCGCGGCCGCGATGATCGCCGCACCCGCGAGCGCCCACGGCCACCACAGGTCCGCCGGATACGAGGACCACTCCTGGTGCAGTGTGCCCGCCGTGGTGAAGCCGAGTTGCAGGAGCAACAGCGGCGGTACCAGCGCCTCCACGAACACATAGCCCCAGCCGACGAGGAAGCCGACCGCCGGATGCAGTCCCTGCGCCGCGTACGTCGACACCGAGCCCGCCGCCGGCAGCTCACGCGCCAGCTCGGCCACGCAGGACGCCGTGAACAGACAGGCCACCAGCGCGATCAGCACGGCGAGCGGCAGACTCCCGCCGGCGAAGGCCGCACCCGACGGAATCGACGCGGCGACGGCTGCGGCCGGCGCCATGGCCGTGATGCTCTGGAACAGCACCTCGCGCAGCCCGATCGCGTCGCGCCTGAGACCCGCGTCCGCCGCCACATCCCCCGACATGTGAATCCCCCTCAATCCACGCCGACTTGCCCGACACCACCCGACCCCGCGGGAGTGCCTCGCGTGAATCACGGTACGGCGCTTGCGAGTTGGGCAGAAGGGCGCAGTGCGCTTCGGTGGACGACGGCGGAAATGTGGAAAACCCGGTCACCCGCAAGGGTGAAGCCGCACGGCTGGATGCGACCTATTGCGTACGCCGCAGGCTTGCCGAGAGGTGGTGCTGCAACGGCCGGCCGACCGCCGCGAGGTCGAAGGCGAAGGTGAGGGCGTCCTCGTCGGCGAGGGTGTAGCGGCGGCGGGTGGCGGTGACCTCCTTGGCGGTGGGGGTGAGGGCCACGTTGTGGGTGGAGAGGTCCACCGTGCCCCCGCCCGCCTGACCGACGGCGATCTCCGCAATCCCCGTGGGCTGGGTGATCAGCGCCTCCACCCGGCCCTCGGGCTGAAGCCGCCACCAGCCGCTCTCCCGGGCCGCAGGACGCAGCGGCGCGCCGTCGGCATCGAGCAGCCAGGCTCGGGCCTCGTAGCGGAGGAAGGGGCGTCCGTCATGACTGAAGACGACCTCCTGCCCGTACGCGAAGTCCGCGTCGAGTGTCGGGTAGCCGCCCTCGCCCCGTCCCCGCCAGGTGCCCAGCAGACCGAGTACGGGCGCGAGCAGGGGGTGCGGTGCGGGCGGTGCAGCCGGCCGGTGGCTGTCGGGGTACGGGTGCTCCGCTGCGGGGTCGAACACGGTTGCGCTCCTCGGATCGTGCCGGTGCCGGGGAAAGCCTAGGCGGGCGCAGGGTGCTCATCGGGAACAACAGCGCGGGTGCCGGGATCAGATCCATTCGGCCACCGGTGCGTGTGCCGCGGTCAGGCCGGTGCGGCTACCGGTGCGCGTGCCGCGATCAGGCCCGTTCGGCCACCGCCGCGGGGTCGTCCAGAACCGCTCGCACCACCGAGTGCGCCGCCCCGAGAAGCGGCCCCTCCGGGCCGAGCCGCGACACGGACACCGGGCAGGCCGGGCCCGCGGTGCGCCGGTCCAACTCGGCCTCCAGCGACGGCAGCAGCCAGGGCGCAAG
Organism: Streptomyces sp. NPDC001492; assembly: GCF_053597275.1. Lineage (NCBI taxonomy): Bacteria > Bacillati > Actinomycetota > Actinomycetes > Kitasatosporales > Streptomycetaceae > Streptomyces > Streptomyces sp. NPDC001492. Next base: position 10,707 of record NZ_JBSFHW010000052.1, read on the forward strand.
CCCGGCCAGTGCGCCGCCCAGCACCACGCTCTCGGGGTCCAGCAGGTTGACCGCCCCGGTCAGCGCGATGCCGAGCGCCCTGCCCGCATCCCGCAGTGCGCCCCGTACGGCCTCGTCACCCTCCGCGGCACGGCCCGCCAGCAGCCCGACCCGGTCCTCTCCCGGCTCCAGGCCCGCCGCACGCAGCACCGCCTCCTCACCGGCGTACTGCTCCAGACAGCCGCGCCCGCCACATGGGCACGCGGGCCCCTCCGGCTGCACCGGCACATGCCCCAACTCGCCGGCGAAACCACGCGTTCCGCGCAGCAGACCCCCGGCCACGACGACCGCCGCGCCGATACCGATCTCCGCCGACACGTGCAGGAAGTCGTGCGGGGTGCGCTCGCCGAGCCAGAGTTCGGCGAGCGCACCGAAGTTGGCCTCGTTGTCGACGGCCAGCGGGATATCGGAGGGCAGCAGCGCCCCGATGTCGGTGTCGTGCCAATCGAGGTTCGGGGCGCGTACGACGGTGCGGGCGTCACGCGCCACCAGGCCCGGCACCGCCACCGCGAGGCCGGCGGGCCACAGCCCCTCGCGCTCCGCCTCGGCGACCACCCGACGTACCAGCCCGGTGAGTTCCTCGATCACCGGCCCGGGCAGGCGGCCGCGGTTGGCGCCGTGCCGCACGGCACGCGCGCGTACCTGTCCGCGCAGGTCGACCGCACAGACCGCGAGGTGGTCCACGCCGATCTCGGCGCCGATGCCGGCGGGGCCGTGCCCGCTGACGGCGAGCGCCGAGCCGGGACGGCCCACCCGTGCGGGCCGCTCGGGGCCCAGCTCCTCCAGCAGTCCGGTGCGTATCAGCTCGTCGACGAGGGTCGACACCGCGGCCCGGGTCAGGCCGATGCGCGAGGCCACGGCGGCACGGGAGAGCGGTCCCTCGGCGCTGACCGTGTGCATCACCCGGGCCAGATTGCGGCGGCGCATGCCCTGCTGGGTGTCGGGCAGCACCCGACCCGGGCCGGTCGGGTGGGCCTCGTGCAGCGGTGCGGTCATGCCCCCGTCCTCAGCTGTCGGTGCTCCGCTCCAGCAGCGGGGCCGCGTCGGAGAGTACCCCGGCGATCCTCGCCAGCGTCGCCTCGTCCCGGTCCACGGCCTCAAGCACCGGGCCCGCGGCGGTGTTCCAGCGCCGGGCGACCGCGGCCGGATCCTCCCCGGTCAGCAGGCCCGCCGCCTGCGCCGCGGCGCCCAGCGCGACCAGCTCCTTGGCCTGGGGCACCTGGACCGGGCGGCCCGACAGACGGCGCACGGTCTGCTGCCAGGCCGTGCCCCGGGCGCCGCCACCGATCAGCAGCAGCGGGACCGAACGGTCCGCGTCCTCGTCGAGGACCAGGTCCAGCGCGCCGAGCAGGGAGTGCACGGCCCCGTCGTAGGCGGCCTGCAGGAGCTGGCCGCCGGTGGTGTCGTGCCGCAGCCCGTGCAGCAGACCGGAGGCGCCGGGCAGGTTCGGGGTGCGCTCGCCGTCCAGGTAGGGCAGCAGCGTGACGGCGGTGGTCGGCTCGACGGCCTCGCGGTCCAGGCCCAGCAGCGCTGCCACGCGGTCCACGGCGAGCGTGCAGTTCAGGGTGCAGGCCAGCGGCAGCCAGTCGCCGTGGGCGTCGGCGAAGCCCGCCACCGTGCCGGTCGGGTCGGCCGGGCGCCGCTTGGAGACCGCGTACACCGTGCCCGACGTGCCCAGACTGAGCACCGGGGTGCCGGGGCGCAGCCCGAGGCCGAGCGCCGCGGCGGCGTTGTCACCTGTCCCCGGAGCGACCAGGGTGCCCTTGGAGAACGGCAGGTCGTGGCTGTCGCGCACGGTGCCGGCCACCTCGCCGGGCCGCACCACCCGGGGCAGCAGTGCGGGATCGAGCCCCACGTGCGCGAGGGTCTCCTCGTCGTAGGACTCCGTGCCCGAAGCCCACCAGCCGGTGCCGGAGACATCGCCGCGGTCGGTCGTGCCCTGCCCGGTCAGCCGCTCGGTGAGGTAGTCGTGGGGCAGGCGCACCGCCCTCGTCGCGCGGACCGCCTCCGGCTCGTTCTCGGCCAGCCAGGCCCATTTGGTGACCGTGAAGGACGGGCCGGGCACGCTGCCGGTGCGCTCCGCCCAGGCCTTCGGGCCGCCCAGCTCCTCGACCAGGCGGCGGGCCTGCGGCGCCGAGCGCACATCGTTCCAGAGCAGCGCCGGGCGCACCGGCTCGCCCCGTTCGTCCAGTGTGACCAGGCCGTGCTGCTGCCCGCCGATCGAGACGGCGGCGGCCTCGTGCGCCGCGTCGCCGCACTGGTCGAGCGCCTGGCACAGGGCGTCCCACCACTGGCGCGGGTCGCTCTCGCGGCCGGCCCCGGAGGAGACGGTGTGCGGTGCCTGACCGCTCGCCACGACCTGACCGGTGGCCGCGTCGACGACGAGCGCCTTGGTGGACTGGGTGGACGTGTCCACGCCGACGACGAGCGGACCCTCGGCTGCTGACATCGGGCTCTCCCTTTTTCCGCGGCTCTGCGGCTCTGACCTGCTGATTCGAGGGTTCCCGGGCCATGGTGACCCGGAACCTGACCCCTTCGGGGACATCTTGTCCCTTCCCAGGGATGCGTCCGCATACTAATTTGTAAACCGCCATGACGAAATAGTCGCAAGGCAACGGTCGCAAACGAGCAAGGAGCCGCGGCATGAGCTACCAGCCCACCCCCGAGGACAGGTTCACCTTCGGCCTGTGGACCGTCGGCTGGCAGGGAAGGGACCCGTTCGGCGACGCCACGCGGCGTGCCCTCGACCCGGTCGAGACGGTGCAGCGCCTGAGCGAGCTCGGCGCCTACGGGGTCACCTTCCACGACGACGACCTGATCCCCTACGGGTCCTCCGACACCGAGCGCGAGTCGCACATCAAGCGCTTCCGCCAGGCCCTCGACACGACCGGCATGACCGTGCCGATGGCCACCACCAACCTCTTCACCCACCCCGTCTTCAAGGACGGCGCGTTCACCGCGAACGACCGCGAGGTGCGCCGCTACGCCCTGCGCAAGACCATCCGCAACATCGACCTCGCGGTAGAGCTCGGTGCCAGGACCTACGTCGCCTGGGGCGGCCGCGAGGGCGCCGAGTCCGGCGCCGCCAAGGACGTACGCGTGGCCCTCGACCGCATGAAGGAGGCCTTCGACCTCCTCGGCGAGTACGTCACCTCCCAGGGCTACGACCTGAAGTTCGCCATCGAGCCCAAGCCGAACGAGCCCCGCGGCGACATCCTGCTGCCCACCGTCGGCCACGCCCTCGCCTTCATCGAGCGCCTGGAGCGCCCGGAGCTGTACGGCGTCAACCCCGAGGTCGGCCACGAGCAGATGGCGGGACTGAACTTCCCGCACGGCATCGCGCAGGCCCTGTGGGCGGGCAAGCTCTTCCACATCGACCTCAACGGCCAGTCCGGCATCAAGTACGACCAGGACCTGCGCTTCGGCGCCGGCGACCTGCGCGCCGCGTTCTGGCTGGTCGACCTCCTGGAGAGCGCCGGTTACGCGGGCCCGAAGCACTTCGACTTCAAGCCGCCGCGGACCGAGGACCTCGACGGCGTGTGGGCCTCGGCCGCCGGCTGCATGCGCAACTACCTCATCCTCAAGGAGCGCGCGGCCGCCTTCCGCGCCGACCCGGAGGTCCAGGAGGCCCTGCGTGCCTCGCGCCTGGACCAGCTCGCCCAGCCGACCGCCGCGGACGGACTGCAGTCCCTGCTCGCCGACCGCAGTGCCTTCGAGGAGTTCGACGTCGAGGCGACCGCCGCGCGCGGGATGGCCTTCGAGCACCTCGACCAGCTGGCCATGGACCATCTGCTGGGGGCTCGCGGCTGAACGGCACGCGTACGCGTGCGTGCTTGATCCGTGTGAGCACGCGCGCGTGCCCGGCAGATCCCCGCTCGGAATGCCCCGGAACCGTTCGCTCCATGGCATGGGGCCGTACCAACTTCCGAGCGGGGGTCGCTGCCTGCCCGATCTGCGGCGACCCTGGACGGTATGGCCATACCGCCGGTACCGCCTCAACCGCCCGGACCGCCGGGTGACGCCCCGCCACCCGGCGGCGGGTTCGGACCACCTCCCACCTACAGCGACGGGCGGCCGCCCCCGCCACCGCCCAGGCGACGACGCAACCCGCTCTTCGTCCTGCTGGTCGCCCTCGCGGCGGTCGCCGCAGTGGTCGTCGTCGTCCTGATGGCTTCCGGCCACGACGACTCGCCCGACAGGAAATCACCCGACAACGCCAGCGCGAGCTCCGGCCGCACGCCGTCGCCGTCCCTGACCATCCCGACAGAACTGCCGAGCAAGCTGCCCAGCCGGTTGCCTTCGACGCTGCCCAGTGGACTGCCGAGCAGTGTCCCGAGCGACCTCGAATCGCTGATCCCCTCCCTGGGGGGCCTTGAGCTGCCGTGACGTGAAGCCGGGCACCGTGAGAAGACACCACACGATGCCAACGGCCAAGCAGGGAAAGTGAGTTCATGGGGGTGACCGGCCACAGGTTCGGGCCGGACAGTGGGGACATGCACATCGTCTTCTTCATGACCCTGCCCGGGCTGGTCATCGTGCTGACCCTGTTGGCCTTCGTCGACCAGCTGCTGATGCGCGCGGGTCGGGCCGGAGTGCTGCCGTGGCGCAACAGCGCACGTCAGGGGCAGATAACTGCATGCGAGTCTTTCCCCGGGCAAGCAGCATGAGGTGAAGGAACGGCAGTCGTCACTGGTCATGCCGGACAACGAGGACGACGGCGCTCCGCCGAACAGGACGACGGTTGACCTGACCGCGGGGACGGCGGTCGTACGGATGCCGCGCTCCACGCGGCAGGTATCGCCCGACCGGTGATGGCACCGCGCTTGGGGTCCTCGTCACGGGACATGTGGTGGTTCGTCGCGGGGGTGTGGGGGCGTAACTGGCCGACGGGGTTGTTCGCCATTTCGTCGGCCGGCCGGTGGGTCGGTGGCCGTATCTGATGGGTGGGTACGGGGCGCCGGTTGGCGCCCGGCGCCCATCGACTGCCCTGGTCGCTGCACTTGCGCCGTCCATGCCAAGGCTCTATAACGTCTCCTGCAGGTATCGGCGGGGATGGCCGGAAATGGCAGTTGCCGCCGACCAGGGGGGATCCTCGGCTCCGTCGCCATCGGCATCACTGCCCGCAGACCGACGGAGACCCAACCATGACCAACGACGCATATCGTGCCGCCCTGACCCGTCTTGCCACCGAGCCGGCCTTCCGTGCCGAGCTCGACGGTGACACCGGGGAGGTGGCGCGAAGACTCGGCCTGTCGCCCGCCCAGGTTGCCGAACTCCGCTCCCTCCGCGTCGAGTCCGCCACCGACGGGGGACCGGCCGCTCTCGACCCACGCCTGTCCAAGTCGTCCCTGTTCTTCGGAAGCGCGGCGCACGCGCTGGCGCACCACGACGTCGCGGCTGACCACGCCGTCCCGGCCGACCACCAGGCCGCGGTGACGCACGAGGCCTCCACGACCAACGCCGTTCCGGCGGAGCAGATCCCGGGCGACCACGATGCGGGTGCCCCGGCCTCCACCGAGCAGGGCTACGACCTGGCAGGTCCCGCCGAGCACCCGGCCGCCCCCGGAACCCACAGCCTGCTCGGCGGCTCCCTGCTGGACCGGTCCCCGGCCGAAGTGACCGGCGCGCTGGACCAAACCGGCAACTTCGGGGACTTCGGAGGGTTCGGGGAGCATGTCGGCGGTGGCGCCGAGGGGGGCTTCGGTGACTTCGGGGCCGGGGGCGACGCCGGGTTCGGTGGTGCCGAAGGGGACTTCGGCGGGTTCGGTGGCGGTGCCGATGGCGGCTTCGGCGGTGCCGGCGGCGGGTTCGGAGACGGGGGTTTTGGCACCGAGGGCTTCGGTGATGGTGGTGCCGGTTCCGGTGGGTTCGGCGACTTCGGGGGCCATGGCGGCTTCGGCGGTGCCGGCGGGGAAGGCGGGGACGCCGGTCACTTCGGTCACGGCGGTATCTACGACCGTGACGGCGGCGAAGGCGAAGGCGGCGGCGGTGGGGGCGGCGGCGAGGGCGGCGGCGACTCGGAGAACTCCAATCGTCCCAGTGGTGGCGGTGGCCACGGTGGTGGTGGCGAGGGTGGCGGCGGCGAGGGTGGCGGCGGCGGCGAAGGCGGCGGCGACTCGGAGAACAGCAATCGTCCCAGTGGTGGCGGTGGCCACGGCGGTGGTGGCGAGGGTGGCGGCGGCGAGGGTGGCGGCGGCGGTGGCGAGGGCGGCGGCGACTCGGAGAACTCCAATCGTCCCAGTGGTGGCGGTGGCCACGGTGGTGGTGGCGAGGGTGGCGGTGGCGGTGGCGAGGGCGGCGGCGACTCGGAGAACTCCAATCGTCCCAGCGGTGGCGGTGGCCACGGTGGTGGTGGCGAGGGTGGCGGCGGCGGTGGTGAGGGCGGCGGCGACTCGGAGAACGTCGGTCGGCGTCCCGGCGGTGTCGGTGAGCCCGGCGGTGGCAACCGCATCATCGTCCAGGGTGGCCTGCCCACTTCGGACGGCGGTGACCATGGCATCATCGTCCAGGGCGGCCTGCACGCCTCGGGCGGCGGTGACCACAGTGACCACATCATCGTCCAAGGCGGCCTGCCCGCCTCCGGCCTCGGAAACGCCGCCACGCACCTGCCGGACTCCGGCCCCGCCACGGAAGGCGACGAAGGCTTCAACGGCGGTACGTTCCTCAGCGGTTCCGGCGCAGGCTGAGCCACCGCATGCTCTGCCGTGTCTGCCGCGTCCATGTGCGGCGCGACTTCCCGTACTGCCTGCACTGCGGCACCCCGCGCCGGGGCGCCGCACCGACCTCGTTCGCCGCACCCCAGCTGCGCGGCCTCGACGACCCCACGCTGTTCGTCGCGCTGACCGGCCCGGTCACCACGCTGGGCCGGGGCGAGGACAACGACGTGGTCCTGTCCGACACCAGCGTCTCGCGCCGCCACGCCCGCATCGTCCGCACGGCTGAGGGCTTCCGGATCGAGGACCTGGACTCCTTCAACGGCACCGCCGTCGGCGGCGTCGACCTGCACGGCGGCGCGGCCGGCCTCGCCGACGGCACCGAGTTGTCTGTGGGCGACGTACGCCTGGTGTTCGAGCAGCCTCGCGACACCCGGATCGGCTCGCGCACCATGGTCGTAGGCACCCAGCTGACCGATCTGCCCACTGCCGGACAGGCCGGGCAGGAGGAGGCCCCCGAGGCGAACGGCCCGCTCACGGCGCGTCCTCGCCGCCGCTCCGGCTGGGCCCTCAAGCAGGTCCCCACCGAACGCGGCGCCCCCCGCTGGGTGCTCAGCAGCACCCGCACCGGCCGCTATCTGGAGCTCGACGAGCGCCAGGTCTTCCTGTGGCATGCCGTCGACGGCGAGAACACCGTACGGGACCTGCTGTTCGCCTACGCCGACCGCTACGGCGAACTCGCCCTGCCCCGCATCGAGTCCGCGCTGGCCGCGTTCGCGGACGCCGGGCTGCTGCGTGGCCTGCCCGGGCGGCCGGAGGAGGAGCAGCCGAAGGGATGGCGGCGGGTGGCGCGTGCCGTGTACCGGGCGCTGCTGAAGCTGGAGGTGTCCGTCCCCGGCCTCGACCGGCTGGTGACCCGGCTCTACCAGGCTTTCGGCTGGCGGCTGTTCACCCGGACCGGGGTGCTGCTGGCCTGGCTGTCGGTGGGCGGCGGCCTCCTCGCGTTCTTCGCCGCGCAGGGCCGGCACCGTCTGCTGGACTTCGGCGGAGCGGGCGTATGGGGCCCGGTCCTGCTGGCCGCCGGATATGTGAGCGCGCTGCTGGTCCACGAGCTCACGCACGCGCTGGCCGTGAAGTCGTACGGCCGCAAGGTCAGGCGCGGCGGGTTCCTGCTGATGATGGGCATGCCGTTCGCGTTCGTGGACACCAGCGACATGTGGTTCGGCTCCCGCTGGTCGCGGGTCGTGGTGGCGCTGTCGGGGCCGTTGTCCACGGCGGCGCTGGCCGGGTGGTGTGCCACGGGCGCGGCCCTGCTGCCCGCGGGACCCGCCTCGGCCGTCCTCTACCACCTGGCCTTCGGGCTGTACCTGAACACCCTCTACAACTTCAACCCGCTGATGCCGCTGGACGGTTACCAGGCGCTGACCGATGCCCTGCGGGTGCCCCGGCTGCGCGAGGAGGCGAGCGCCTACTTCCGCGCGGGCCTGTGGCGGGACCTGCGGGCGGGCAGCCGGCCCGGCCCCCGTCAGGCAGGCCTGGCCGCCTATGGTCTCGCGGTCGTGGTGGGCACCTACGGCTTCCTCGGTCTCGCCCTGCTGGCCTGGCGCTCCCGCATCGGTGACCTGCTGGACGGCCGCCTGGCCGAGCCGTGGCGCACGGTGATCGAGGCGGCCGTGGTCGCCCTGGTCGCCTTCCCGGTGTGGTCCGCGCCCGCGCGCCGGCTGCTGCGCCGGATACGGCGCCGCCGGGACGCGAGGCATGTACCGCAGGGCGCGGCGCTCCCCGCGCCGGTGGAGAGGACCGCATGACCCAGGACACGCACGCCGAGGGCGGTTGGGCCGTACCCGGCTACACGCCCGTCCGGACGCTCGGCGAAGGAGCCGGCGGCCGGGTCGTCCTCGCCCGGCACACCGCGACCGGCGTCCCCGTCGCCGTCAAGTACCTGAGCGAACGCCTGCGCGCGGACCGGGAGTTCCTGGCCCGTTTCCGCGCCGAGGCCCGCCTGCTCGGCGAGCTGCGGCACCCGTGCGTGGTGCGGCTGTACGAGTACGTCGAGGCCCGCGCCGGCGCCGCGATCGTGATGGAGGCGGTGGACGGCGTCAGCCTGCGCCAACTGCTGCGCCGGCACGGCGCGACCGGCCCCGAGGCCGCGCTCGTCCTGCTCAAGGGCTCCCTGCTGGGGCTGGGCGCGGCCCACACGGCCGGGGTCGTGCACCGCGACTACAAACCGGAGAACGTCCTGGTCCGCGCCGACGGCACCAGCGCGCTCGCCGACTTCGGCATCGCCGTGCGCAGCGGCCGGGAGACCGACGTCGAGGGCACGCCCGCTTATATGGCGCCCGAACAGTGGAACGGCGAGCCCGCCGGCCCGGCGGCCGACGTGTACGCGGCGTCCGTGGTGTTCTTCGAGTGCCTGACCGGCAGGCGGCCGTTCCCCGGCGACGACATGACCGCACTGCGCCTGCAGCACCTGCGCGCACCGGCCCCGCTGGACGACGTACCCGCGCCGGTGCGTGCGCTGCTGCGCGCGGGTCTGGCGAAGGACCCGGCGCACCGGCCCGGCGTCGAGACGTTCCTCGCCGACCTCGAACGGTCCGCCGCGGAGGGCTACGGCGCCGACTGGGAGGAGCGCGGCCGCCGCCGGCTGGCCGAACTCGCCGCCCTGCTCGCCCTGCTGTTCCCGTTCACCACGACCGCGACCCTGGAGAGCCCGGCCAGTGCGCTGACCCTGCTGGGCCGGCTGAAGCGCGGGGGATGGAGGGTGGCGACCGGCGGGGTGGCCGCGCTGGCGGTCGTCGCGGGCGGAGCGACGTACGCGACGGGCCGCCCGCACGAGACGTCGACGACGGTGGCGAGTTCCACACCCACTCTGGTCAACTCACCCACGGTACCCGGCACTTCACCCTCCCCGTCCACCTCGGCGAGCAGCGCCCCGCCCACGGCCGACACCTCGCCCACCACCACCCCCTCGGACAGCCCGTCGTCCTCGCCCACGCCGTCCACGAGGACCACCGCACCGGCCGGGACGCCGACCGCCGAGTCCCCGGGCCCGGCCACGCCCGGCACGGTCACCCTCACCATCGGCTCCTGGCGGCGTGGACAGAATCCCGGCACGCTGATCGCGGCGGTGACCGTCGAGACGACGGGCACCGGTCCGCTGACCGTCACCGCGAACTACTACGTCGACACACCCGCCGACTCGTACGGCTCCCGGTCCCAGCGCCTGTCCGGGAGTACGCGGTACGACCTGACCTTCGAGGCCGACTTCTCCAACCACCCTTGCCGCGGCACCTGGTACGTCTCGCTCAGCAGCGACCCGGCGGCAGCGAACGGTCCCCAGACGGCCTCCCTGGACGCACCGCCGTGCTGACGAGGCTCCCGAGAGACCCGAGAGCCATGCCCCGCCGCCATGAGAACGGATCAACATGACGACAGCCACCACAGTGGCCGGCCGGCCCCTGTCCGGCTGGTCACGGCACACGCCCCACGGCACCTGGTACGCCCTGCTCCCCGCCCGGTCCGGCGAACGCGCCCTCGGTGCGCTGTGCGTCGACCGCGCCCTGCTGGCGCCCGAGGGCACACGCGAGCGCCTGGCGGCCGTGGTCCTCGCCACGGCGAAGCTCAGGCTGCCCGGCCTCCTCGGCACGGTCGACCTGGTGGCCGAGGCCGGTGAGGTGTGGCTGCTCACGGCTCAGCCGCCGGCCCCCACCCTGGCCGACGTCCTGTCGTCGGCAGGCGGCCCCGGCCAGGACGCGGGCAGCGCGGGCAGCATCCTCAACGAGACCGCGCAGACCCTCCTCGCCCTGCGCACGGCAGGCCTGCCCCACGGCCCACTCGGCCCCGACACCGTCGTCATCGCCCCGGACGGTGTCGCGCTGCTGGCCGAGGCGGAACTGGGCGCGGTGCTGGGCGACGCAGCCGCCGTACCGGTGTCGGGCGACGCCCCGCACGCCGACCGAGGGGCAGCAGCCTGGGCCGCCCTGGCTCGCACCCTCCGTGCCGCCTGGACGCAGCCCGGATCACCCGCGGCGGACCTGTTCGCCCGCTGTGCCGCCACCGCCGAGGCGCAGGGGCTGGCGGCGGCCAGGGCCGCGCTGGTCGCCGGACGGGCGGCGCTCCCGGCGGACTTCCTGCGCCGCACGGCGCTCCGGGCGGCGGCGGCCGCGTCGACCCCGCAGTTCGCGCCGCCGAAGGCACCGGCACCGGCCGTCACCGTGGCCCCCGGGCGCCCGGCTCCACCGACGGACCCTCACCCGGCGCCGCACACAACCGAATCCGCGTCGCGTCCTACTGTCCCCGACCCTTCGTCCCGCCCATCAGCCACCGTCGGCCCACCGCCCACGGCGGACCGCGCCCTGGCCGCAACAGTCCCGGACCCACGCGCCTCCCCGGCCGCCCCCGGACCTCACCCTTCAGCCGTCGCGGACCAACCCACCACGGTCGGCCGCGCTCACCGTTCCCATGCCCCGGACACCCAGGCGACCGTCCTCGGCAAGCGCAACCGTGTCGTGCTGCCTCCGGTGGAGGCAGGGGAGGACTCAGGCGGGATCCTGCTCCGGTTCGGGCCCGGGGTCCCGGTGGAGGAGCAGGACGCCCTGCGCGCCCGATGGCGGACCGAGGCCGCGGGTGCTGCCTCTTCCCGCCCGCGGCGCGGACGACGGGGCTGGATCGTCAGCACCGCGGTCGTCGCGGTCGCCGCCGTCCTGCTCTGGCTGCTGCTGCGCCCGGACCCCGCTCCGGAGGTCGTCGCCGTCCGGGTCCAGGCCCCCGCCGGGCCGTTGCACTGCGGTCAGACGGCCGACCTGATGGGTGTCGTCACCACCGACGGGCACGGCGGCCCCGTCACCTACCGGTGGCTGCGCGCGGACGGTCAGGACTCGGGCGAGCTCGTCCGCACCGCCGACCGCGGTGAGCGACGGGTCAAGGTGCACCTGCGCTGGACGGTCCGCGGTCCGGGCCGCTTCCGGGGGACCGCCCGTCTGAGGATCGCCCACCAGCCGGCCCCGATGGAGGCGAAGGCGAGCTTCACCTACGTCTGTCCCTGAGGCGCCTCTCCTCAAGCCTGCCTTGCCGACGTGAGCCGCGTCGCATCGGAGCGGGCGAGACTTGCTATGCAACGAGTTGCATAGAAGGATCGACGGCATGGCGCTCGAACACGCGATCTTGGTGTCGCTTCTGGAGAAGCCAGGCTCCGGCTACGAGCTGGCCCGGCGCTTCGAGCGGTCCATCGGCTACTTCTGGACCGCGACCCACCAGCAGATCTACCGCGTGCTCAAGCGCATGGAGAACGACGGCTGGGTCGACGTCCGGGACGTCCCGCAGCAGGGCCGGCCGGACAAGAAGGAGTACTCCGTCGCCGACCTCGGCAGGGCCGCGCTGTCCTCCTGGCTGCAGGATCCGATCGAACCGGAGAGCGTCCGCCACGACCTGGCCGTGAAGATCCGCGGCGCCGCCTTCGACGACCCGGCAGCCCTCGTCCGCGAGGTGGAGCGGCACCGCCAGGCGCACCGGGACCGGCTGACGCACTACCTCGCAGGAGAAGCGCGCGACTTCACACCCGAAGCAGCCACGGCCGGTCCTGATGCGCCGCTCGACGCGGAGCGAGAGCTCCAGCACGTCGTGCTGCGCGGTGGCATCGCGTACGAGCGGATGATGATCGACTGGCTGGACGACGTCCTCGCCACGCTGGCCCGCTTCGGTCCCGGCCGCTGATCGCCGCCGTTCCCGCCGCCGCCCCTCCCCGTCCGCCGCTCCTCCCGGTCCCGATCCGGCCCGTCCAGCCGTCCAACCTCCCGTCTCCCGCCCGTCCACCAGCCGAAAGGCGTCATCCCATGGCCGACCAGCTGCTGTTCAACCCGCGCACCTACGACCCCGCGCACTTCGACCCCGAGTCGCGCCGCTTGCTGCGTGCCACCGTCGACTGGTTCGAGGAGCGCGGGAAGAGGCAGCTGATCGAGGACTACCGGACCCGCGCCTGGCTCGGCGATTTCCTCGCCTTCGCAGCGAAGGAGAACCTGTTCGCCACCTTCCTGACGCCGTCCTCCGCCGCGGGGGAGGAGGAAGCCGACAAGCGGTGGGACACCGCCCGGATCGCCGCGCTCAACGAGATCCTCGGCTTCTACGGCCTGGACTACTGGTACGCCTGGCAGGTCACGATCCTCGGCCTCGGCCCGGTCTGGCAGAGCGACAACGCCGCCGCCCGCGCCCGCGCCGCTGAACTCCTCGCCCAGGGCGAGGTGTTCGCGTTCGGCCTGTCCGAGAAGGCCCACGGCGCCGACATCTACTCCACCGACATGCTGCTCGAGCCCGACGGCGACGGCGGCTTCCGCGCCACCGGCTCCAAGTACTACATCGGCAACGGCAACGCGGCCGGACTCGTCTCCGTCTTCGGCCGACGTACCGACGTCGAGGGCCCCGACGGCTATGTGTTCTTCGCCGCCGACAGCCGTCACCCGGCCTATCACCTGGTCAAGAACGTCGTCGACTCCTCGAAATTCGTCAGCGAGTTCCGCCTGGAGGACTACCCCGTGGCGGCCGAGGACGTCCTGCACACCGGCCGCGCCGCCTTCGACGCCGCGCTCAACACCGTCAACGTCGGCAAGTTCAACCTGTGCACCGCCTCGATCGGCATCTGCGAGCACGCGATGTACGAGGCCGTCACCCACGCCCACAACCGCATCCTCTACGGCCGCCCCGTCACCGCCTTCCCGCATGTGCGGCGTGAGCTGACCGACGCGTACGTCAGGCTCGTCGGCATGAAGCTGTTCAGCGACCGCGCCGTCGACTACTTCCGCTCCGCCGGCCCGGACGACCGCCGCTACCTGCTCTTCAACCCGATGACGAAGATGAAGGTGACCACCGAGGGCGAGAAGGTCATCGACCTGATGTGGGACGTGATCGCGGCCAAGGGCTTCGAGAAGGACAACTACTTCGCCCAGGCGGCGGTGGAGATCCGCGGCCTTCCGAAGCTGGAGGGCACGGTCCACGTCAACCTGGCGCTGATCCTGAAGTTCCTGCGCGGCCACCTCCTGGACCCGGTCGACTACCCCGCCGTACCGACGCGCCTCGACGCGGCCGACGACGACTTCCTGTTCCGGCAGGGCCCGGCCCGCGGTCTCGGTTCGGTGCGCTTCCACGACTGGCGGCCCGCCTTCGACACGTACGCGCATCTGCCGAATGTGTCCCGTTTCCGCGAACAGGCCGACGCACTGTGCGAGTTCGTCGCCACGGCCGCGCCCGACGCGGAGCAGAGCCGGGACCTCGACCTCCTGCTCGCGGTCGGTCAGCTCTTCGCCCTCGTCGTGCATGGACAGCTCGTCCTGGAGCAGGCCGCCCTGACCGGCCTCGACGAGGACGTGCTCGACGAGCTCTTCGCCGTTCTCGTACGGGACTTCTCCGCGCACGCCGTCGAACTGCACGGCAAGGACTCGGCGACCGAACAGCAGCTGGCATGGGCGCTCGGTTCGATCCGGCGGCCGGTCGTCGACGAGGCACGCACGGAGCGGGTCTGGCAGCGGGTCGAGTCGCTGTCCGGCGCGTACGAGATGGCCCCGTAGGCGCGCATCACCGCCGGTGGCCGCGCCGCGTAGGCCCGGCCGCCGATCGGTAAGGGGATGGTGCAGGCGGCATCCGCCGCCGGCCGACCGCACAGCCCATCAGGAGAGCTCATCCCCGGGCGCCGACTCCACCGAGGCAAGAGCCGTCGCCGGATCCTGGCAAGCGGCTCCGGCGGGCACCCAGCGGCCGCGCTCCTTGCGGTACGGCCACCAACGCCCGTCCCGCCCCAGGCGCAGTTGGGCCGGTGCGCCGACGACCGTCCACCGGTTGCCGCTCGCCCGCAGCGACGGTCGCTCGTCCTCGTCCCAGGCCGACTCCAGGGAGGCACGCGCGCGTGCGAGAGCCTCGCCCGGGACGGTCCACTCCTCCTCCAGCACGGACAGCGCAGCCACTCCTCCCAGGCGCCACGCGCGCGTGGCGCGCGCCAGCCCCTGCCGGTCGCGTCCAGAACCGTCGGCCAGCCGGTCCAGCACAGCCGTCTCATCGGTTCCTGCGGCGAGCCGGACCGCATCCTGGGCGAGCGTCAACTCCTCTGCCGGCGCCTGCTGTTCGGACACGGGACGGAGCGCCTCGGCGAGCAGGCGATGTGCCTCTGCGGCCGTTCGCGCGGCGAGATACTCCAGGGCGGCCGGGTCCACGCCTGGTCCGGGCGGGGCCTCGGTGTCGAGGGACGGCGGTATCCCGGGTTCCGTGGGCAGCTCCGGCGGGGCCGGCAGGGGCGGCAGGATGCCGCCGGTCCGGTAGGCCTCGGCGGCGTCCACACCCTCCGGTTCGGCCGGCTCCTCCCTGGGTGCGGCGCTGCGGGTCTGGAGGTCGTCGAGCAGGGCCCGTTCGCCCCGGCCGCGGATCAGCAGCAGCACGAGGGGATCCTGGTCCAGCAGCCGCGCCACCTGGTAGCACAGCGCCGCCGTGTGCCCGCAGTGGTCCCAGGCGCCGCAGTCGCACTCCGGTTCCAGATCGCCCATGCCCGGCAGCAGGTCGACGCCCGCGGCCGCCGCGTCCTCGACCAGATGCGGCGGCATCTCGCGGTCCAGCAGCGCCGCGACGTGTCCGGCCCGCTCGACCGTCATGTCCAGGAAACGGCCCCACTGGTCGCCGTCCAGCTCCCCCAGCAGGACATCGGCCCGGTGAGACGTGCCGTCGCGGCTCCGGACCACGGCCGTGATACGTCCCGGGCGTACGGACACCGCGCCCACAGCCCCCGAACGCGCGAGTCTGCGGCCGCTCTTGAGCTGTTGGGAGTCGAGCGCCGTGTCCTCCAGGGCTTTGAGCCAGGCCTGGCCCCACCAGGTGTGCGCGAAGCCCCGCCCGTGCGCGGGGGGCAGCGCGGCGAACGTGCGCTCCGTGTCGTGGTCGTGCCGGTTCATCGGGTGCCCCCTCGCAGTTCCACCAGATCGGCCAGCTCCGCGTCCGTCATCTCCGTGAGCACTGTCTCGCCGGAGCCCAGCACCGCGTCGGCCAGTTCCCGCTTGCGGCCGAGCATGTCGGCGATGCGGTCCTCGACGGTTCCCTCCGCGATCAGCTTGTGGACCTGCACGGGCCGGGTCTGGCCGATGCGGTACGCACGGTCGGTGGCCTGCGCCTCGACGGCGGGGTTCCACCAGCGGTCGTAGTGCACCACGTGTTCGGCCCGCGTCAGGTTCAGCCCGGTGCCCGCGGCCTTCAGCGACAGCAGGAAGACGGGGACTTCACCGTCCTGGAAGCGCCGCACCATCGCCTCGCGTTCGGCGACGGGCGTCCCGCCGTGCAGGAACTGCGAGGTGACGCCACGGGCCGTCAGGTGCCGTTCGATGAGGCGCGCCATGCGCACGTACTGCGTGAAGACCAGAACGCTCGCGCCCTCGGCGAGGATGGTGTCGAGCAGTTCGTCCAGCAGCTCCAGCTTCCCCGAACGACCCTCGATCCGCGGCCGTTCCTCCTTCAGGAACTGCGCCGGGTGGTTGCAGATCTGCTTCAGCCCCGTCAGCAGCTTCACGATCAGTCCGCGCCGCTCCATGCTGTCGGCCGCGGAGATCTCGGCGAGCGTCTCGCGCACCAGCGCCTCGTACAGGCCCGTCTGTTCCATGGTCAGGGACACGGCACGGTCGGTCTCGGTCTTCGGCGGCAGCTCCGGCGCGATCCCGGGATCCGACTTCCGGCGCCGCAGCAGGAACGGTCGTACGAGACGGGCGAGCCGCTCCGCGGCGGCCGGGTCCAGGCCGCCCTCGACGGCCTGCGCGTACCGTGTGCGGAAGGTGCCGAGCCGGCTCAGCAGCCCGGGGGTCGTCCAGTCGAGGATCGCCCACAACTCGGAGAGGTTGTTCTCCACGGGGGTCCCGGTGAGCGCCACGCGTGCGCGTGCACCGATGGAACGCAGCTCCCGCGCGGTCGCCGAGTACGGGTTCTTCACATGCTGCGCCTCATCGGCCACGACCATGCCCCACGCCGTCTCCCCGAGCCGGCGCGCGTCCAGGCGCATCGTCCCGTAGGTGGTGAGCACGAACTCCCCGTCGGCCACCCCGTCCAGCCTGCGCCCGGCTCCGTGGAAGCGGCGCACGGGCGTGCCGGGCGCGAACTTCTCGATCTCGCACTGCCAGTTGCCCATCAGCGACGTCGGGCACACCACGAGGGTGGGACCGGCCGTCGACGCCTCGCTCTGCCGGTGCAGGTGCAGTGCGATCAACGTGATCGTCTTGCCGAGTCCCATGTCGTCGGCCAGGCAGCAGCCCAGGCCCAGGGAGGTCATCCGAGCCAGCCAACTCAGGCCCCGGCGCTGGTAGTCCCGCAGGGTGGCCGCGAGAGCGGCGGGCTGTGCGACCGGCTCCTGCCCCTCCGGGGCCGCGAGCCGCTCCCGCAGGGCCGCCAGCCACCCGGTGGGCTGTACGTCGACCCGGCGGCCGTCGACCTCCGCCGAGCCCGTCAGCGCGGCTCCGAGCGCGTCGATGGGTGTGATCTTGCGGTCCTGCCGGGCGCGGGCGCGGCGCGCCTCCCGGGGGTCGATGAGGACCCATTGGCCGCGCAGACGCACGACGGGCCGGTTGGCCTCGGCGAGCCGGTCCAGCTCCGCGCGTGTGAGATGCTCGTCGCCCAGTGCGAACCGCCAGTCGAAGGCGAGCAGCGCGTCGGCGGACAGGAACGACGGCGTGTCCGAGGCGGCCCGGGCACCCACCGGCTCCTCGTCCGGCGGGCCGATGACCGCGCGGGCCGTCAGCGTCCGGGCCAGTTCCTTCGGCCAGTGCACGTCGACTCCGGCGGCGGCGAGGTCCTGGGCGCCCTGTCCGAGCAGGTCGGTGACCTCCTCGTCGGCGAGTTCGACGGCGTCCGGCACGCTCGCCGACAGCAGGGGCGTCAGCGGCGGCCAGGACCGGGCCGCCCTGCGCAGCGCGAGCAGGGCGTCCATCCGCGCGCGCGGACCGAAACCCCGGCTCCCGTCCCCTGAGGTACCCCACAGTTCGGACGCGTCCGCCACCAGCGCCGGATCACTGACGCCGTGCACCCGCAGCACGGCGCGGAACGGCACCGCGGCGTCCTCCTGGGCCAGCTCGGCAAGGCCGGGCACCTCGATCCGCAGCGAGAGCCTTACGCCCGCGTCGTGGCCCGCGGCGACATCGGCGGCCCACGCCCGCTCCCCGGGCAGGTGCTGTGGTGCCTGCGCCGCGTAGGCGGGGCCGCCCGTCACCAGGAAAGCCGCGGGGGAGCGCGGAAGGGTGTCGGCCACCGCGTCCAGGAAGGCCCGCAGCAGCCCCTCCGGGGCGGGCAGCCGCAGCGGCCCACAACCGCCCACCGGGATGGCGTGCGCCTCGGGCGGCATCGCGGCGGCCAGCCCGCAGATGCGGTCGACGTCGTCCGGAGCCAGGGGACCGACGCGCCAGGCGTCGTGATCGCCGGGGGACAGACCGGGCAACAGCAGCCCCCGCGCGAGGAGTTGCAGGGCCAGCACGGCGGCCGAGCCCCAGAAGACGGACCCCCGGTGTGCATGCGCATCGGCACGCGCGCGCGTGAGGACGGGAAGCGCCGCCCGTACCGGCAGCAGGACGGCGGGAACCCGGGCCGGCTCGACGCCGTCGCCGTCGGGCAGGACCACGGTCAGATGCTGGGCGGACCCGGCCGCATGAGGCGGAGGGGCGCTGCAGTCGGGCCGCCAGAAGGCGACCCTGCCGGTGCGGGCCGGGTCACCGGGCACAAAAACGGCGCAGCAGCGGGCCAGTTCGGAGATCTCGGACGGTGTTGCCGCAGGGATCCTCTGCACAGCGAAGCCGTATTCCTCAAATTTGACTACTGGGGTCGGGGTCGCCGAGGGTACAGCAATCGACGGGCCACCGGGACACGGCCTGGCGGCCGCCCGCCCGTCCCGCGCCCTGGGGTGTTGTCAGCCCCCCGGCGCACCACCGGCTGACCCCCGCGCGTACACGGGTGGTGGCGTCATGGTCGCAACGGGTCGTCGCTTCGTACGTTTTCTCAGGTCAGCCCGTTGCCCGAGAGAGTCGGAGACCGGACATGCCCGAGTCCACCACAGCCTTGGCCGACCCCCTCCGGGGAACGCGTGGCGCACCGCCCGGAAGCGAGTTCGCGCCCCTCCTGCGCACGGTCCGGGCCCAGGGACTCCTGGAACGGCGCCGCACCTGGTACGCGCTCACCATCGCCGCCAACGCACTCGCCCTCGGCGGCATCGTCACGGGCCTCGTCCTGACCGGTGATTCCTGGTGGTCGCTGCTCCTGGCACCGCTGCTCGCCGTGTTCGGCGCCCGCACGGCCTTCATCGGCCACGACGCGGGCCACTCCCAGATAACCGCCGGCAAATCGGCGGCCCGGGTCATCGGCCTGATCCACGGCAACCTGCTGCTGGGCATGAGCTACGCCTGGTGGAACGACAAGCACAACCGCCACCACGCCAACCCCAACCACATCGACAAGGATCCGGACGTCGTCGCCGACGTCCTCGTCTTCACCGGTGCACAGGCCGAGCAGCGGTCAGGCTTCCGCCGCTGGCTGACCCGCAACCAGGCCTGGCTCTTCTTCCCCCTCACCCTTCTCGAAGGCGTCGCCCTGAAGATCCACGGCTTCCGGGACCTGCGCCGGCAGACACCCCGTGAGCGCACCGTGGAAGGCCTGCTGCTGGTGACCCATGTCGCCGCCTACGCGACCCTGCTCCTCACCGCGCTCTCCCCGGGCAAGGCCCTCGCGTTCGCCGCCCTCCACCAGGCACTCTTCGGCCTGCACTTGGGGCTGGCCTTCGCCCCCAACCACAAGGGCATGCAGATGCCCGACCCGAACGGGGAGCGCTGGGGCCATCTGCACCGGCAGGTGCTCACCTCGCGCAACATCCGCGGCGGCGTCCTGACCGACTGGTTCCTGGGCGGCCTCAATTACCAGATCGAGCACCACCTCTTCCCCAGCATGCCCCGCCCTCATCTCCGGCTCGCCCAGCCCCTGGTGCGCGCCCACTGCCGGGATTTGGGTATTCCCTATGCGGAGGCCGCACTCGTCGACTCCTACCGGCAGGCCCTGCGTCACCTTCATGCAGTGGGGGAGCCCCTCAGGGCGGAATGACGGACAGTGTTCTCAGGGACGAGTCGGGGTCACACCTCAGGGACGTCTCAGGGGCGAGATCCGGAACCGCGGGAGGCGCGGGCCCGTTTTCAGGACAGAGAGCGGCACAGGCCGCGAAGGAGGCGACGTACATGTCGAACAACGCGAAGATCGCCATAGGAGGTGTGGCGCTCGGGCTCTTCCTGTGGATCTGGCTGCCCTTCTGGGCGGTGGTCCTGATCGTCCTCGGAGTCCCGACCGCCGCATACCTCACGCTGGACCCCTCGCAGCGGCGCAGGCTGCGCCGCATCACCCGCAAGGAGCTCGGCCGCTGAAGCACTACCGCACGGGATCGGCCCGGTCGGCCAGCGCGCAGGAGTCGACCACATCGCCGTCCGCGGGCCGTGCGACGGTATGGTCCGCGGGCGGCTGCGCGCCCGTCTCCACCCAGGAGACCAGCGCGTCGAACGCGGAGCGGTAGCAGGGCAGGATCGGCCGCAGCCGGTCCGGATAGGTGTCGTACAACCCGTCGACGTGCGTGCCGCCCTGGATCGTGTAGGAGCGGTGCAGCGCACCCCGGCCGCGCGCGGCGACCATGCGCGTGTACACGTCCGAGTCGGCGGCCTTGGGCAGCAGCGCGTCCAGGTCGCCGTGCAGCGTGATCAACGGCCGTCCGATGCGCCCCGTGAGCGCCACGCGGGCGACGGCGCGATGGACGGACGCGGGCCGCGACGCATAGTCGTACACCGCGTCGGCGGGGCAGGGCGCCAGGATCTGCTCCGCGGTGCCGCCGGCCGACGGGCCGGGGCAGCCGGGGTCGTACGTCGGGTCGAACTCGGCGCGGTAGATCTTCTGCGTCACGCCCCAGTACGCCTTCTCGTGGTACGGCCACAGAAACTCCGAGCCGCGCGCGAAGCCCACCGCGTACAGGTCCTCGTCCCGCGCCGAGCCCTGCATCCGTGCCACCGCCGTCGGCAGCGAGGTGAGCAGGCTCGGGCCGTCCGCGGTCCACAGCGCGCCCTCCCAGTCCACGCCGCCGTCGTAGAGCTCCGGATGGTTCTCCACCTGCCAGCGGGTGAGATAACCGCCGTTGGAGATGCCGGTCATGTACGTGCGGCGCGGGGCGTGCCCGTACCGCTGGGCCACCGCCCGCCCGGCCGCCCGGGTGAGCTGAGTGGTCCGCGCGTTCCACTCGGCGACCGCATCACCGGGCCGGGATCCGTCGCGGTAGAAGTCGGCACCGCTGTTGCCCTTGTCGGTCGCCGCATACGCGTACCCCTGGGCGACCACCTGGTCGGAGATCGCCGTGTCCGTCGCGTACTGCCTGCGTGTGCCGGGAGCGCCGGTCACGACCAGGCCGCCGTTCCAGTGGTCGGGCAACCGGATCACGAACTGCGCGTCGTGCCGCCAGCCGTGGGTGGTGTTGAAGTGCGAGGAGTCCGGGAAGTAGCCGTCGATCTGCACCCCCGGCACCCCGGACGGGGTGCGGGTCGCCCTGGCCGTCAGTCCCGCCTGATCAGCCATGTCGGTGTACGGCGTGCCGGCGAGCCCGGTCGTGGTCAGGTCAGGCAGACAGGCGCTCTGCTGGAAGGCGGCGCCCGGCACGTGCACCCGCTCCTGGTGGACACAGTGGCCCCCACCGATTGCCGTGGCCTGGGCGGGAGCCGGCCAGGTGAGGGCCGCCGCCACCAGGGCGGCGGCAGCGAGCGGAACACCGCGGGACGGACGCATGACGGACCTCCGGGGCAGGACGGCAGGGAACGGCGCCCACAAAGGAGCGGGCGCCGACGGCTGCCCCATCGTGCGGTCCGGCCTCCGCGGCATCCATGGGCCGGGACCACATGGAACGCTCCCGCCACATGGCGGCTCAAAACAGGGGCCGCGGGTGAAGTGCCGTGCGAGGTAAGGAGATCGACCCCATGCGGCCCGGAGCACGCTTCACGGTGAGCGGCGACGATCGGGCGCGTGCCGTCGCAGCGCCTGCCCCGACTGCCTCACGCCCGGCCCCGCCCCGGGAATGCCCGACCCCTGAAGGAGGTCTTGTTCGCCGACCTGCCTCGCCCAGGCGCAGGCCGACGAGCCCGTCAGCCCCCTGGAGGAGCGGCTCCGGGCCCCCGCCCCGGCAGCGCGTGCCGAGGCGCGGGTCCGCGCTGCCTCAACTGGGCCGCACGGCCATCTTGTCGAGCGCCTCCAGCAGACCCGGCAGCTCCGGCCCGCGGCCGACCGGCAGCACCTCGCCGGGCTCCGCGTCGAGCAGGACGAACGCGATGTCGTCGGTCCGGGCGACGAGTGACCAGCCCGGACCGTCGGCACGCAGGGTCCGCGCGTCGCCCGGGGCGAACGAGGACCGGACCCGGCCGAGGGGCGGCGGAGTGTCCACATACGCGCGCGCCTCGGCGAGCACGCGCCGGATCCCGCCGTGCCCCGGCCGCCCGTCCGCCGGCTCGCCCGCCGCTGCCGGAGCGTCTTCGTTCCCCGCGTCCTGCGCGGACTCGGAAGCCCCGTCCGCACTCGAGAAGGCGGCGTCGTCGATCTGCTCCCGCCACACGGCCCACTGCAGCGCGATCTCGTCGGCACCCAGCCGCCGCTGAGCCGGCCCCCACCTGCTGGTGTCCGGCGGCGTCAGCGCCGGACCGTCCGCCACCTCGGGGTCGGGATCGTGCGGCGCGGGCACACCGGGAGCCGCCACGGCGACCGCCAGCGGCCAGCCCGGCAGCGCGGACACGACCGAGCGCTCGTCCGGCGACAGGTCGTACTCCATCCCGCAGTCCCAGGACGCGATCGCGACGGCGACCAGAGAGACGTCGTCGACCACGACCGTCCACCGGGCGCCGTCACCGTCCTGGCCGAGCACCAGGCCGTATCCGTCGGCGAGCGGCGCGAGGCCGAGCGCCGCGCAGGCCTCCGGATAGTCGTCGCCCAGCACGCTCGGGAACTTCGCCGGCGTCAGAAGTACCGCCGTGAGCACATAAAGCGCATCGTCCGCGGCGGCGACGGCGTCCTCGTCCGTCCCGGCCATCCCAGCCTCCCCATCGATTCATCCGATCGCGCGCACCCTAGTGCGAGCGGAAGCAGCTTGTCACGACTCACAGGCACACCCGGAGCTGCAGTTTTCCGGCTGGACGGGGCGAATCGACCGCTTCCGACCCGACGCCTCAGGTCGCCGGGAGGCCCAGAAGCGCACGGGCCACCGTCCCCGGTGACTCGTCGCGCTCCCGCGCCAGCGCGATGACCGCACGGCACGCCAGCTCGTTGACCCCGAAGGACAGCGCCTCCGGCGACACCCAGCCCGCCGCCTCCTCGATCCGGTCCTGGTCGTCCTCCGCGCACGCCGAGACGTACGCGGCCGCGGCTTCGAAAAGATTGTGTGGACGTTTGTCCCGGCCGTCGCCGATGTCCGCGCGAACGGCGTTGAGGAACCTCGCACAGGACTTGCGCACCCTGCCCAACATGCTGACCACCTTCCCCCTGCGTGGTTGCCCTGGCCGACCTGTCATCCCCTGCTGTTCAACGTAGAGTTGGACCTCCGGCGGCAGAAGGGGGGCGCCACGGTGAAGCGCTTCCAGCGGCTCGAACAGATCCGGCGGATGGACCCCGAGAAGGACGCTTCCGAGATCTACCGGCTCAGCGCGGCCTACGAGTTCCCCTGGGACTTCACCCGATCCCTGGAACTGGCTCTGTACCGCACCTATGCCGTACCCGGCATCGGGCGGCTGCTCGCCGAGACGGCGGAACTCACCCGGCGGCCCCAGAAGCGCTACGACGACACCACCCTGCTCCTCGACGCCGTCGTGGAGCACGGCTTCGGCAGCCCACAGGCCGACACGGCGATCCGCCGCATCAACCAGATGCACCGCAGCTACGACATCGCCCACGACGACATGCGCTACGTGTTGTGCACCTTCGTCGTCATGCCCAAGCGGTGGATCGACGCGTACGGATGGCGCCGGCTGTCGCGGCACGAGACCGTCGCCGCCGCCGTCCATTACCGCACGCTGGGCCGGTACATGGGCATCAGGGACATCCCCGAGTCCTACGAGGAGTTCGAGGCCTGCCTCGACGCCTACGAAGAGGCCCACTTCGACTGGGACGAGAACGCCCGCCGTGTCTCCGACGCCACCCTCGCACTGATGGCCTCCTGGTACCCGCGCCCGCTCGCCCCTCTCCTGCGCACTTCGATCCTCGCTCTGCTCGACGACCACCTCCTGAGCGCCTTCCGCTACCCGCCCCCGAACGCCGCCACCCGCGCACTGGTGCGCCGCGCGGTACGGGCGCGTGGACGCATCGTGCGCCTCCTTCCGCCCCGGCGCGCGCCGCACTACGCGCGACAGAACTGGGAGGTCAAGGGCTATCCGAACGGCTACGAGCTGAACGAACTGGGCACCAGCCCGGTTCCCGGGGTACGCGGATGTCCCGTGCGTCGCGTGAACGGATCAGTCTTCGAGTGACCCGATCGTCTCGCGCAGCCAGGTGAGTTCGGCCCGGGACGTGGCCCGCGCGATGGTCAGCAGCCCGCGGCGGAAAGGATCCTCCAGCTCCTCGGCGCGCAGCGGCCGGTCACCCTCGTAGAAGAAGCTCGCCGGTTCCTCCAGGAAGGCCAGCCTGCGCCGGAGCACAGCCGCCTGCGCCGCCGGGTCGTCGAGGTGACGCAGGAAGGCGAGCACGGTGAACCACCGGTTCTCGTCGGTGATGTCGCGCCGGTCGGGCTCGGCGAGCCGTCGGCGCAGCTCACCTCTGCCCTCCTCGGTGAGTGTCAGGACGTGACGTGGGGCGGCCACGGCGCCGGGTTCCGTGGCGCGCGCCAGCAGACCCGCCTTCTCCATGCGCTTGATCGCCGGATACAGCGTGCTCTCGGCGACGGGTTTCACATGCCCCGTCAGCGCGGTGATGCGCTTGCGCAGCTCGTAGCCGTGCAGCGGGGCGTCGTACAGGAATCCGAGGATGGCCAGCTCCAGCATGCCCGCATTCTCGCTCACGGGCGCTGTACATCGCCAGCTCTATATATCGGCTTCGCTATACCTCGATAACGAGGTATTCTGCGGCCGAGTCGAGAGTGACCGTGGCGCATCGGGGAGGACGCAATGAAGCAGGCCGAGTTCGACGGCAAGGGAAGCTGCATCCGCTGGACGGAGACGCCGGGCGAAGAACCCGCGCGCGTGTACGTGCACGGCTTGGGCGCGATGTCGGCCGTGTACCACGCGCACATCGCGGCCCGGGCGGAGCTCGCCGGCCGGCGCAGCCTGTTCGTCGATCTGCCCGGGCACGGCATCAGCGACCGCCCGGAACACTTCGGCTACACCCTCCAGGAACACGCCGACGCGCTGGCCGCCGCCCTGGACGCGAGCGGCCTGACGGGAGTCGAGGTGGTGGGCCACAGCATGGGCGGGGCCATCGCCATAGTGCTCGCCCATCGGCGGCCCGACCTGGTGGCCCGGCTGGTGCTCACCGAGGCCAACCTCGATGCCTTCCCTCCGCCCACTGCAGGCAGCAGCGGCATTGCCGCCCACGAGGAGGACGCGTTCGTGCACGGGCACCACGCGCGCGTACTGGAAGAGGTGGGCCCCTTGTGGGCGGCGACCATGCGGCTGGCGGATCCGCGCGCCCTGCACCGCTCGGCCGTCGGCCTGCGGCGCGGCTCCGAGCCCGTCATGCGCAGCATCCTCGAACAGCTGCCGATCGAGCGCGTCTATCTGCAGGGCGAGCTGAGCGGTGAACTCCCGGGCAGGCAAGCCCTGGAGGCGGCAGGGGTGCGGGTGGTGACGGTGCCCGGTGCGGGCCACAACGTCATGTTCGACAACCCCGACGCCTTCGCGGCAGCCGTCGCGGGCCGCCGCTGAGACTCAGCCTTCCCGCACGGCCAGCGCCAGAAAGCGGGCGTCCTCGTCGACGTACGAGGTCATCCGCCAGCCCGAACCCGCCAGCAGCGGACGGAGGTTGGGCTCCGCGCGCAGATCGTCCGGAGTGATCTCGCGTCCTTGGCGTGCCGCCAGTGCCGCCCGGCCGATCGGGTGGAACAGCGCCAGCGTGCCGCCGGGGCGGACGACGCGGGCCAACTCCCGCAGGTTCTGAGACGGCTGGGGCAGATGAGCGATCAGCCCGGCGGCGAACACGGCGTCCAGCGCCTCGGACCGCAACGGAAGCGCGGCGACGTCGGCGAGCAGCAGCTGCCCGTCGTGGCCCCTTCCGGCCCGTACGGCGGCCTGGAGCATGGCGGGGGTGAGATCGGCTCCGACGACCACTCCCGCGCGCCCCACGGCGGCGCGCAGCGGCGTCAGGGCCCGCCCCGTGCCGCAGCCCGCGTCCAGTACACGGTCTCCCTCGCGCAGCCCGAGCTCGGTGACCGCGGCGGCATAGGCGGGACCGTCGTCGGGGAACCGGCTGTCCCAGTCGGCGGCGCGGGCGCCGAAGAATTCCTGGACATGTGTGTGGTCGTCGCTCATGTTCCGCATGATCCCTCACCGAAACGGATGGGCGCCGCTGTGCACACGTTCGAGCGGGGCGCGATCGTTCAGGTACCTCTCTGTGTCATATTCCAACAGCTTTCGAAATGCGCGCCCTTGGTGCGCCCCTACCGGGACTAGCGTCCCGGGGCCATGGGACACCTGGACCACGCCACCTTCGGCTGGCTTACCCCCGTACTGTCGTATGTGATGGCCTGTATAGGCGCCGCGCTGGGACTGCGCTGCACGGTCCGCGCGCTGGGCGCCACCGGGCGCTCGCGCCGCAACTGGCTGATCACCGCGGCCTCCGCGATCGGCACCGGCATCTGGACCATGCACTTCGTGGCCATGCTCGGCTTCGGCGTCAGCGGCACCGACATCCGCTACGACGTCCCGCTCACCATCGTGAGCCTGCTCGTCGCCATGATCGTCGTCTGGGCCGGCGTCTTCGCCGTCGGCTACAGCCGTGACCGCACGCGCGCGCTCTTCCTCGGCGGACTGACCACCGGGATCGGCGTCGCGAGCATGCACTATCTGGGCATGGCCGCCGTGCGGCTGCACGGTCACGTCAGCTACGACCCGGCGCTCGTCGCACTCTCCGTCCTGATCGCCGTCGTCGCGGCGACGGCGGCCCTGTGGGCGGGGCTCAACATCAAGTCGCCCATTGCCGTCACCGTCGCCTCCCTGATCATGGGCGCCGCGGTGGCCAGCATGCACTACACCGCGATGTTCGCGGTTCGCGTCCACGTCACACCGTCCGGCCACGCCCTGCCCGGGGCCACGGCGATGCAGTTCATCTTCCCCCTCGCCGTCGGCCTCGGCTCCTACCTGTTCCTGACCTCGGCCTTCGTCGCGCTGTCGCCGACGACCGGGGAGCGCGAGGCATCCGCCTCGGCCCAGCGGCCGGTCCAGAGCGCCGCCGCCCACTAGCGGCGACGGCCCGGCCCGCCCCGACCACTCCCGAGCGAGGAGGCCATGCGTACACCCCGTAGGACCCCCAGCCCCAGCCCCGAGGCGCCGCCCCAGCCCCCCGTGCGCGGCCGTCGGGCCCACGCAGGCCCGCCCGCCGACGAGGTCCCGGACGAGCCCGCGGGCGCGGCTCCGGCTGACGCCCCCGCGCCCGGGAGCCGCTGGCGAATACGGCCGCGCACCGTCCGCGCGAAGATCGTGTGCCTGCTGATGGTTCCGGTCGTCTCGCTGCTGGCCCTGTGGGCGTACGCCACCGTCAGCACCGCCCAGGACGTCGCCCGGCTACGGCAGTTGCAGCGCGTCGACGCCCAGATCCGCACCCCGGTCGCCACGGTCGTCGCCGCACTGCAGGCCGAGCGCTCGGCCGCCGTGCGCTCCGCGACCGCCCCCTCGGCCGGACGCAGCGACGACTACAAGAAGCTCGCGGACCGCACCGACCAGGCCGTGGCAGGGCTGCGGCTCGGGGACCACAACACCGTCGCCGACAGCGAGGAACTGCCCTCCGGGGTTTCCCAGCGGCTCAAGACCTTCGTCGCCGGCGCCGAACAACTGCGCTCCCTGCGCGCCGCGGTGCTCGACCGGCGCGCGAACTGGGCCATGGCGTACGGGCAGTACACCAAGGCCATCAACAGCGCCTTCGCGGTGGGCGGCGCGCTCACCGGCATCCAGGACGCCGATCTGGGCTCCGACGCGCGCGTGCTGCTCGAATTCTCCCGCGCGGGCGAGGCGTTGGCCCAGGAGGACTCGGTGCTCTCGGGTGCCCGCCTGACCCATGGACTCAGCGGCGAGCGGCTACGGCTGTTCACCGGAGCCGTCGACACCCGCCGCACGCTCACCGACGCCGCCGTCGCCGACCTGAGCGGCCCCGAGCGCACCGCCTGGCGCACCCTCGCCGAGGGCAATGACTACGCCGCCCTGAGCCGCACGGAGGACCGGATCCTCACCGCCGCCCCGGGCGGACGCGCGATCGCCGCCGCACCCGAGGCCGACTGGAACACGTCACACGCGCGCGTACAGGGCGGGATGCGGACGATCGAGCAGGACGCCGGGAGCAGCGTCGCGCACCGCGCCGACCCCTTCACCCGCGGCCTGCTCACCCCGGGCGGCGCCGCGGTGCTCTTCGGCCTTGCCGCGGTGGCCGCCTCGCTCGTCATCTCGGTCCGCATCGGACGCGGCCTCGTCGTCGAACTGGTCAGCCTGCGCAACAGCGCCCTGGAGATCGCCCGCCGCAACCTCCCCGAGGCCATGCGGAAGCTGCGTGCCGGCGAGGAGATCGACATCCAGGCCGAGGCCCCACCGGGACCGCCCGCCGAGGACGAGACCGGACAGGTCGCCGAGGCCCTCACCACGGTCCACCGCGCCGCCCTGCGGGCCGCCGTCGAGCGCGCCGAACTCGCCAGCGGCATCTCCGGGGTCTTCGTCAACCTCGCCCGCCGCAGCCAGGTCCTCGTCCACCGCCAACTCAGCCTCCTCGACAGCATGGAGCGCCGCTCCGACGACCCGAACGAGCTCAGCGACCTCTTCCGCCTCGACCACCTCACCACCCGCATGCGGCGCCACGCCGAGAGCCTGATCATCCTGTCCGGAGCGGCACCCGGCCGGGCCTGGCGCATGCCGGTGTCCCTGACCAACGTGGTGCGCGCGGCCGTCTCCGAAGTCGAGGACTACGCGCGCGTGGAGGTACGACAGCTCCCCGAGGCGGCCGTCATCGGCTCGGCCGTCGCCGACCTCACCCACCTCCTGGCCGAGGTCGTCGAGAACGCGGCCCAGTTCTCGCCACCCCACACGCGCGTGCGCATCATCGGCGAACCCGTCGGCAACGGCTACGTCATCGAGGTCGAGGACCGCGGCCTGGGCATGGGCCCGGAGACCCTCACCGAGGCCAACCGACGCATCGAACAGTCCGAGGCCCTCGACCTCTTCGACAGCGACCGGCTCGGCCTCTTCGTGGTCAGCAGGCTCGCGGCCCGCCACGGCATCAAGGTGCACCTGCGCACCTCCCCCTACGGCGGCACCACCGCGGTCGTCCTGCTGCCCACCGCCCTGCTGCACGGAGGGGCGGCGGAACGTTCCCCCGGCAAGGCCGCGGACCCGCAGCGGCCGGCGGAAGGCGAGTACGCGCGCGTGCCCGACGGCCGCCCGCACCAGGACTCCGTCCCGGCGACGACCGAGCGGCCCGCGCTGGTGGCCCACGCGCCGGCCGCGGCGGACACGGCGTCCGACACCCCACCACCCGGAGTCACCACCTTGCGCCTGCACCGTCCCCCGGAGGACACCGAAGAGTCCGACGACCTGCCCCGCCGGGTACGCCAGGCAAGTCTCGCCCCCCAACTGCGCGAACAGCGCCCCGAGGAGCCCGCCCACGCGCCGGCCTCCGCCCGCGACGACCGGCGCACCCCCGAGATCGTGCGGGACCGCATGGCCGCCTACCGCGACGGCTGGACACGCGGCGGCGGCAGGCAACCCGGACGCGGCGTGGGACCGGATCCCACACCGCGCAGCGACAGCAGCAGCGAAGGAGACCGCGCATGATCCAGGACCCGAGCACCAGGGCCGACCGGCGATCCGGCGAGCTCGACTGGCTGCTGGACGACTTGGTGCTGCGTGTGAGCGAGGTACGGCACGCCGTGGTGCTCTCCAACGACGGACTCGCCGTGGGCGCCTCGTCCGACCTGCGCCGCGAGGACGCGGAACACCTCGCCGCCGTGGCCTCCGGCTTCCACAGCCTGGCCAAGGGCGCGGGACGGCACTTCGGCGCCGGCGGTGTGCGCCAGACCATGGTCGAGATGGACGACGGCTTCCTGTTCGTGGCCGCCGCGGGCGATGGCTCCTGCCTCGCCGTACTCACTGCGGTCACCGCCGACATCGGCCTGGTGGCCTACGAGATGGCACGACTGGTCAAACGCGTCGGCGAGCATCTCCACACGCCGACCCGTGTCGCAGCGCGGCCGCCGGCCGCCCGATGAGACCCGAGGGTGGCGCGCGCACATGAACGCGGACAGCACCGGCACCCCGCCCGAGCCGGGCAGCCAGTGGTACGACGGCGAGGCCGGGCCCCTCGTGCGCCCGTACGCCATGACGGGCGGACGCACCAGGCCCGGCCCCACCGGGGTCCGCTTCGACCTGATCGCCCTGGTCACCCTGGACGCCGGCGCACCCGGAGTCGACGGGGACACCGGGCTCGGGCCGGAACACCGGGCCCTGATCGACCTGTGCCGCACCGAGACCCAGTCCGTAGCCGAACTCGCCGCGGGCGCCGACCTGCCCGTGGGCGTGGTCCGGGTCCTCCTGGGCGACCTGCTGGAACTCGGCTGCGTCACCGTCAGCCGTCCCGTACCGCCCGCGCAGCTTCCTGACGAACGGATTCTGCGCGAGGTGATCGAAGGGCTGCGGGCGCTGTAGATGAAAGTTCACCACCACCCGGTCCCGTACGGGGCAACCCGGTACTCCCGAGAGAAGTGATCGATGGTCTCCGAGCACTCCGACGCGCAGGGCGGCGAGACGGCCGCGCTGGCGTTGAAGATCCTGGTCGCCGGTGGATTCGGCGTGGGCAAGACCACCCTGGTGGGTGCGGTCAGCGAGATCAGGCCGCTGCGCACCGAGGAACTGCTCAGCGAGGCAGGCCAGTTGGTGGACGACACCGACGGCGTGGACCAGAAGGTCACCACGACCGTCGCCATGGACTTCGGACGCATCACCATCAGGTCCGGCCTCTCCCTGTACCTCTTCGGCACACCGGGCCAGGACCGCTTCTGGTTCCTGTGGGACGAACTGTCGCAAGGAGCCCTGGGCGCCGTGGTCCTCGCCGACACCCGACGCCTGGAGGACTGCTTCCCGGCGGTGGACTACTTCGAGCACCGACACATCCCGTTCGTGGTCGCCGTCAACTGCTTCACGGGCGCCCGCGCCTACGGTGCCCAGGACGTCTCACGCGCCCTCGACCTCGACCGTGGAACACCGGTGGTGCTGTGCGACGCCCGTGACCGCGACTCGGGGAAGGAAGTACTGATCCGGCTCGTCGAGTACGCCGGGCGGATGCACACCGCCCGGCTGCTCGACTCGGTCGGCTGACGGAACTCCGGCGGGCGCCCCGTTCAGCTCGCGACGGCCTTCTCCGCCAGCACCTTGTCGACCGTGACCCGGACGAGGAGTTCTCCAGGCACCCCGTTGCGGGCCCCGAACTCCTCGGCACGCTCCTCGCCCATGTAGCGCGCCCCGATGCGGGCGGCCCACTGCCTGAGTTCGTCGAGGTCCTCCGAGATCCGGGCCCGGCCCTGGAGGACGACGAAGTCGAAGGGCGGCCGGTCGTCGTCCACGCACAGCGCGACCCGGCCGTCACGCACGACATTGCGCCCCTTCACGCTCGTGCTCGCGGTGTTGAACACCACGTCGTCCCCGTCGAGCACGAACCAGATCGGGGTCACATGCGGACTGCCGTCGGCCCGGACGGTCGCCAGCTTTCCGGTGCGGGTGCCGTGCGAGACGAAGTCCCGCCATTCCTTGTCGGTCATCTTCTGCGCCATGCCCCTATCCTCCTTGCCCGCGCCGCGGTCGTGGTGAAGGCTGGCCTGGAGATCCTCCGGCCAGGGGGAGTCATCACACGGGGAGACCGGATCATGGCGCAGAACCAGGGACTTGGCTGGCTGCTGGACGACCTGACCGAGCGCGTCGAACACGTACGGCACGCGCTGGTCCTGTCCAACGACGGCCTGGTGACGGGAGCGAGTACGGGGCTGCGGCGCGAGGACGCCGAGCATCTTGCCGCCGTCTCGTCCGGACTGCACAGCCTGGCCAAGGGCTCGGGACGCCACTTCGGCGCGGGCAGAGTGCGCCAGACGATGGTCGAGTTCGACGACGCGGTGCTGTTCGTGACCGCCGCGGGCGCCAGCAGCTGTCTGTGCGTGCTCAGCGGTGCGGAGGCCGACATCGGCCAGATCGCCTACGAGATGACCCTGCTGGTCAACCGCGTCGGTGAACACCTCGGCGTGGAGACCAGGCAACCCGAGCGAACCCCGACCACAGAGGCCTGACCTGCACATTTGCCCTCTCCTGTGGAGTTATCCACAGGCTCGCCACGAGATCTGCCGAAGCGGCTACGGTTTTTCCCGAGGCCGCGCGAACGACGCGAGCCACAGACTCCACGGGGGAGACCGGCCATGTCAGGCAACACCGTCGCACCACCGCACAGCACCTCCTGCACGCCGAGCCGCGCGGCACGCGAACTGGGGCTCAGGCGAGGCGAGTTCGACCTCGCCGTGGACCTCGGATGCATCCGCACCGTGCCGGACGAAGGGGGCGGGGGCCGGCGGGTCACCCGCACCGAGATCGACCGACTGCACGCCGAGGACGGCTTCCCCGAGGCCCTGAGGCAGCGCGTCGAAACCGTGGGCACGAAGGAAGGAGCTGCCCTTCTGCGGGTGACGCCCGGAAAGTTCACCCGGCTGGCCCGGCTCGGCGTGGTCAAGCCCGTCAAGTTCTATCTCAACCGGTACAGCGCCGTGGTCTGGCTCTATCTGGCAGAAGAGCTACGGCAGTTCGCGGCCGACGAGAACAACGCGCCGCTGCTGAAGGGCCGAACGCCCACCGGTGCGCGGGAGCAGCTCGCGGCGGGGCTGGATCTGCGGCCCCGCAACTGGCGTTCGCGACACCTCGGATTCCTGCTGCGGCGGGCCGACGGCCATCCCTGGGCGTGCGCCGCGGCAGTGGCCTCCCTCCTCGACGCCGTCCAGGTCGCGGAGATCGTCCAGGACCCCTACGAGCGGGTCCACCTGAACCGGTTCCGGCCCAGGCCGCAGACGCACGGCGCGCCGGGCTCGCCCGCCGCGCACCTGGCCGAGAGCCTCACCCTGGCTGAGGACCCGGACGAGATCGACTGGCTGCGGGCCGATCTCGCACAGGCAGTCAGCCATGCGCGCGCACTCCAGCCCGCGCCGCGGCCGACTGCCAGGCCCAGGCCGGCGGAAGCAGCGGAACAGAAACGCCCCGCACCGCCGGCGGCCGCGGAACACAAGGCGCCCATGCCCTCCATGGCCGCGGCACAGGACCCACCCGTGCCCCCGACGGCCGTGGCGCAGGCACCGCCCATGCCCTCCACGGCCGTGGAACAAGCCCATGCCGTCCCCGGAAAGCCGGGACGCTCACACGGCCTGCTGGGCTGGCTGCGCCGTAGAACTGCGTGAGCTACAGCGCCCGGAACAGACCTTCCTGGACCACCGACACCAGCAGTCGGCCCTCGACGTCGTAGATCCGCCCGCGTGCCAGGCCCCGGCCACCCGTCGCGATCGGCGACTCCTGGTCGTAGAGGAACCACTCGTCCGCTCGGAACGGCCGGTGGAACCACATGGCGTGATCCAGTGAGGCGATGTCGAAGCTCCGTGGGCCCCACAGGGGTTGGACCGGGATGCGGACGGCGTCCAGGAGGGTCATGTCGCTGGCGTAGGTCAGCGCGCAGGTGTGCACGACCGGGTCGTCGCCCAGCGGCCCGACCGCGCGCATCCACACGGCGCTGCGC
This sequence comes from Streptomyces sp. NPDC001492, assembly GCF_053597275.1. Taxonomy (NCBI): domain Bacteria; kingdom Bacillati; phylum Actinomycetota; class Actinomycetes; order Kitasatosporales; family Streptomycetaceae; genus Streptomyces; species Streptomyces sp. NPDC001492. The sequence continues at coordinate 44,384 of NZ_JBSFHW010000052.1, forward strand.
GGCTCGGCGTCCTTGACCTCCTCCGCGGTCCAGCGCAGCCGGTCCACGTAGCGGATGTCGAAGGGCTGACGGCGCGCCATCCGCTCCAACTGCTCGGGCAGCTCGCCGTGGTGCTCCCGGATCTCCTCGGTGACGGTCGGCAGGGACTCCGGGTCCGGGACCTTGCGGGCCGGCGGCAGCTGGTGCTCGAAGGAACCTTCCTCAGGCTTGTGAAAGGAGGCGGTGAGATTGAAGATCGTGCGGCCCTGCTGCACGGCGGTGACCCGCCGAGTGGTGAACGACCGGCCGTCCCGCACCCGTTCGACCTGGTACACGATCGGCACACCAGGCCGGCCCGGCCGCAGGAAGTACGCGTGCAGCGAGTGCACCGGACGCTCGCCGTCCGTGGTGCGGGCGGCCGCGACCAGTGCCTGGCCCGCCACCTGGCCGCCGAAGACCCGCTGCAGGGACTCCTGCGGGCTCAGGCCGCGGAAGATGTTGACCTCGATCTGCTCCAGGTCGAGCAGGTCGACCAGTCTCTCGGCCGGGTTCGTCATCCGTGGGATTCTCCTTGGCTCACGACTTGGCTCACAGCTGGCCGACGTCGGTGACGCGGACGACCGCACGGCCCTCGGCGTCGGAGGCCGCGAGGTCGACCTCCGCGCTGATGCCCCAGTCATGATCGCCGTTCGGGTCGGCGAAGATCTGGCGAACGCGCCACAGACCGTGCTCCGGCTCCTCCTCGATGAGCAGCAACTTGGGGCCGCGGGCGTCCGGGCCGGTACCCAGGTCCTCGTACTCGTCCCAGTACTTGTCCATCGCCTCGCCCCATGCGTCGGCGTCCCAGCCCGAGTCGGCATCCAACTCGCCCAGCTCCTCCACCTGGTCGAGAGCGGCGAGCTCGACGCGGCGGAACATGGCGTTGCGGACCAGGACCCGGAAGGCGCGGGCGTTGGAGGTGACCGGCTTGACCTCGTCGGCCTTCTCCTGGGCCTCCTCGGCCGTCATCTCCTCCGGGTTGGCGAGCTGTTCCCACTCGTCCAGCAGGCTGGAGTCGACCTGGCGGACCATCTCGCCGAGCCACTCGATGAGGTCCTGCAGGTCCTCGGACTTGAGATCGTCGGGGATGTTGTGGTCGAGGGCCTTGTAGGCGCTGGCGAGGTAGCGCAGCACGATGCCCTCGGTGCGCGCCAGCTCGTAGAAGGACACCAACTCCGTGAAGGACATGGCCCGTTCGTACATGTCCCGGATGACGGACTTCGGCGACAGCGGATGGTCGCCCACCCACGGGTGGCTCTTGCGGTACGTGTTGTAGGCGTGGAAGAGCAGCTCCTCCAGGGGCTTGGGGTAGCTGATGTCCTGGAGGCGTTCCATGCGCTCCTCGTACTCGACGCCGTCCGCCTTCATCGCGGCCACGGCCTCGCCCTTGGCCTTGTTCAGCTGGGCGACGAGGATCTGCCGCGGATCGTCCAGCGTCGACTCGACGACGGACACCATGTCCAGGGCGTAGGACGGCGAGTCCGGGTCGAGGAGTTCGAACGCGGCGAGGGCGAACGTGGACAGCGGCTGGTTGAGCGCGAAGTCCTGCTGCAGGTCCACGGTGAGGCGGACGATGCGGCCGGTGGCGTCCGGCTCGTCGAGCTTCTCGACGATGCCGCCGTCCAGCAGCGAGCGGTAGATGGCGATCGCCCGCCGGATGTGCCGCAGTTGCTGCTTGCGCGGCTCGTGGTTGTCCTCCAGCAGATGACGCATCGCCTCGAAGGCGTTGCCCGGACGGGCGATCACCGACAGCAGCATCGTGTGCGTCACCCGGAAGCGGGAGGTCAGCGGCTCCGGATCGGAGGCGATGAGCTTCTCGAAGGTGTTCTCCGTCCACCCGACGAAGCCCTCCGGCGCCTTCTTGCGGACGACCTTGCGGCGCTTCTTCGGGTCGTCGCCCGCCTTGGCGAGCGCCTTCTCGTTCTCCACGACATGCTCGGGGGCCTGGGCGACGACAAAGCCCGCCGTGTCGAAACCGGCCCGCCCGGCACGACCGGCGATCTGGTGGAACTCACGGGCGCGCAGCGTGCGCACACGGCTGCCGTCGTACTTGGTCAGCGCCGTGAACAGCACCGTGCGGATGGGCACGTTGACGCCCACACCGAGCGTGTCCGTCCCGCAGATCACCTTCAGCAGACCGGCCTGCGCGAGCTTCTCCACCAGGCGCCGGTACTTGGGCAGCATGCCGGCGTGGTGGACGCCGATGCCGTGCCGCACGTAGCGGGAGAGGTTGCGGCCGAACTTGGTGGTGAAGCGGAAGTTGCCGATCAGCTCGGCGATCTGCTCCTTCTCCTCCTTCGAGCACATGTTAATGCTCATCAGGGCCTGTGCCCGCTCCACGGCCTGCGCCTGTGTGAAGTGCACGATGTAGACGGGCGCCTGCCGGGTCTCCAGCAGCTCGGTCAGCGTCTCCGTGAGCGGGGTGAGCCGGTATTCGTAGGACAGCGGGACCGGGCGGATCGCGGAGCGGACCACCGCCGTGGGGCGGCCGGTGCGCCGGGTGAGGTCCTTCTCGAACATCGAGACGTCGCCGAGGGTGGCCGACATCAGGACGAACTGCGCCTGGGGCAGCTCCAGAATCGGGATCTGCCAGGCCCAGCCGCGGTCCCCCTCCGCGTAGAAGTGGAACTCGTCCATGACGACCTGGCCGACGTCCGCGTCCTTGCCGTCGCGCAGCGCGATGGAGGCGAGAACCTCGGCGGTGCAGCAGATGACGGGTGCGTCCGAGTTGACGGACGCGTCGCCGGTGAGCATGCCGACGTTCTCGGTGCCGAAGATCTTGCACAGTTCGAAGAACTTCTCCGAGACGAGCGCCTTGATCGGGGCGGTGTAGAAGGTGACCTCGTCCCGGGCCAGAGCGGCGAAGTGGGCGCCCGCGGCGATCATGCTCTTGCCGGAGCCGGTGGGCGTCGACACGATCACGTTCGCACCGGAGACCACCTCGATCAGCGCCTCCTCCTGATGGGGATAGAGCGTGAGACCTCGCTCCTGGGCCCACGACTCGAAGGCTTCGTAGAGGGCGTCGGGGTCGGCGGTCGGCGGCAGCTGATCGATGAGGGTCACGGACCCATCTTGCCTGGCCTCCTCCCCCAGGGGGGAATCGGTTGCCGGCAGGAAGATCACGACCAGTACGCTGGGGCGCCGACGGAGCGTCAGCGCACCCGGTCAACTGGACAGCGGCACACGAGAAATGGGGCGGGCAACGGCCATGATGGGACCAGCACACTCACTGTCGGGCGCCGCCGCCTGGCTCGGCGTCGGTGCGGCGGCCGCGGCGGCCGGGCACCCGATGCCCTGGCCGGTTCTCCTGGTCGGCGCTCTGATCTGCGCCGGAGCCGCTCTCGCCCCGGACCTGGACCACAAGGCGGCCACCATCTCCAGGGCCTTCGGCCCGCTCTCGCGCGGACTGTGCGAGATCGTCGACAAGCTCTCCTACGCCGTCTACAAGGCGACGAGGAAGCAGGGCGACCCTCGCCGCTCCGGCGGGCACCGCACGCTCACCCACACCTGGCTGTGGGCGGTCCTGATCGGTGCGGGTACGTCGGTCGCCGCCATCACCGGTGGCCGCTGGGCGGTGCTGGCGATTCTCTTCGTCCACATCGTGCTGGCCATCGAGGGCCTGTTGTGGCGGGCCACCCGGGGCTCCAGCGCCGACGTGCTGGTGTGGCTGCTGGCCGCGACCAGCGCCTGGATCCTCGCCGGCATCCTGGACAAGCCGGGCAACGGCTCGGACTGGCTGTTCACGCAGCCCGGCCAGCAGTACCTGTGGCTGGGGCTGCCGATCGTGCTGGGCGCGATAGTCCACGACATCGGGGACGCGCTGACGGTCTCCGGCTGCCCGATCCTGTGGCCGATACCGGTGGGCCGCAAGCGCTGGTACCCGATCGGCCCGCCGAAGGTCATGCGCTTCCGGGCAGGCAGCTGGGTCGAGCTCAAGGTGCTGATGCCGGTGTTCATGCTGCTGGGCGGAGTGGGCTGCGCGGCCGCGCTGAACTTCATCTGAGGAAACCGGTCCGCAGGAGTGGGGCGCGCCTTCCGTCGCCCCACCCCTGCGAGCGCTGGGAGTCAGTCCCTCCACTGCTGGGCGGGGGAGACTCCCGGCAGCGGCCTGCCGATCACCGCGAGCGGAATGAAGAAGCAGACCTGGCCGATCGCGATCGTCAACGTGGCGAGCGCCGTCTCGTCATAGTGCTTGGCCGCCTCCGCATACAGGTCGTCCGGGACACGCTCACCGTGCGGATTCGGTGTGAGAACGGCCTCCACCAGCGCCAGCGCAACCCGCTCGGCATCGCTGAAATAGGGGGCGTCCCTCCAGGTCGCCACACCCGTGATCCGCTCCTCGGACTCGCCGGCCCTGCGCAGGTTGCCGCTGTGCATCACGGTCAGATACGTGTTGCCGACCAGCTGTCCGGCGCGCAGCTGCACCAGGCTGATGGTGCTCTGCGGAACCGAGCCGTTGCCGGTGGCCTTGAACAGCGCTCCGGCGACCGGACCGAACTCGGGGACCAGCTTGACGGGGTTGGACAGGCGCGGCTGCGTGGTCATGACGTTTCCTTCCGGAATCCTCGGGATGCTTCCGTCGTACTGACGGATCCCGAAGGGCGGATGTGACCGCCGGCGTCATGAATGTCCGCGGGGACCTCAGGCGTCCTTTCCGCCGCCGTAGCGCCGCTCGAACTGGGCGATGCGTCCCTCCGTGTCCACGGTCCGTGCCTTGCCGGTGTAGAACGGGTGGCTCTCGGAGGAGATCTCCACGTCCACCACCGGATACGTCTCGCCGTCGTCCCACTCGATGGTCTGGTCGCTGCTCGCGGTGGACCGGGTCAGGAAGGCGTAGCCTGCGGCGCGGTCGCGGAAGACGACCTGGTGGTAGTCGGGGTGCTTGTCCTGCTGCATACGGTGCTCCTTGGCAGGTCGGCGGCTGGTCAGCCGGACAGGGCGTCCTCGTCGACGATGTGCATGGCAGCCTCCTCGGCGGAGGCCGCCGCGCCGTCGATGCCGACGTCCCGGGCCACCAGGGCGCTCTCCTCGTCCTCGTGTGCGCCCTCGTCCGGTGCCACGAGACGGCCGGAGCGGACGGCTCCGACCTCGTTGTCCAGGAGTTCGCCGTCGGTTCCCTCGCAGTCACCGATGCCGTCGCTGTCGGGCGTCACGAGGTCCGGCAGCTCCTCGGCGAGCCGCTGGTCCAGGGTCTCCCCGTGCTGCCGCTCCGCCGCCGTCACATCGGGACGCTCCACCGCCCATGGTCGGTCCGGAGGGGACCAGCCCCGGTCGAGGGGGTCGTCGACACCGTCGTCGATCAGGGTGTCCTCCACGTCGAGCAGCCCGGAGTCCTCCTGGATCTCGGATCCGTCGGGCTGGTAGACGTCGTCTCCCCATCCGTCGGCGCTGTTCACGGGTACCTCCAGGTGGGTGGGGACGGGCCCGTTGCTCACCGCGCGGGGCGTCGGGGCGACGTGACGCGGAGCACAGGCTGCGCCCGGGAGGAACCATCGTTCCCACGGCGCTCCCCGAGCCGGTGCCGATATCCAGCCTTCCACCCCTTTTCGGGACTGCGCAACGGCACGGCACCAAGAGGTACGCAGGCAGGGGAGAAGCGGCCTCGTGGGGCGTGTGCGGGTGCCGCGGGGCCGGGTCGTCGTCAGCCGCGCAGCACGGCCGACGACCAGACGTGGCCGTCGTCCGTCACCAGGTCGACGCGGTCGATGGCGCGGGCCGAGCCGTAGGCGATCCAGGTGGCCCGGCCGGAAGGGGGCATCCACCACTGGCCGGCGTCGCGGCTGGAGCCGTCCTTGAAGAGGAGCCGGCAGGTGTAGTGGGTGCCGGGGCGGCCGGCCGTGATCTGCATGACCACGACGTGCTCGCTCCCGGCCCGGCTCGGTTCGACGGTGCCCACCCGTGCCCCCGAGCCGGTGAGCAGCAGGCCCCCGTGATCGCTCGCAGTCACCTGGGCCGGGGCCGACTCGTGGTGCAGGAGCGCGGTGCCGGCCGTGCCCAGGCCCAGTCCGGCCGCGGCGGCCGCGGCGACCAGCAGCGGGGTGCGGCGGCGCCGGCGAACGGGCGAGAGGTGGCGCAGTTCCAGGCGGTCGAGGACCCGGGCATCGAAGCCGGGCGGGGCCGTGACCGCAGGAGCCGCGGGCAGCACCCCGTCGACGGCCGCAGACAGGTCGTCGTAGGCCGTACGGCAGGTGGCGCAGACGCTGAGGTGGCGCAGCAGCTCCGCCGGTGCGCCGGGGAGGGTGCCGAGGGCCAGGGCGGTCAGTTCGTCCTCGTCAGGGTGTTCCATCGCGGCTTCCCTCCTTCAGCACGTCACGCAGCCGGCGCAGGCCGGTGCGGATGCGGGTCTTGGCGGTGCCCAGGGGGATGTGCTCGTGCCGGCCCACCTCGGCGGCGGTGCAGCCGCCGAGCACGGCGAGCGCCACCGCCCGGGCCTGCTCGACCGGCAGGGCCCGCAGCCGGTCGAGGGCACGCTCGCTCTCCAGGGCGATCAGGGCCAGCCGCTCCGGGCCGGCGGAGTCGTTCTCGGCCCGCAGCGTCACATCCAGCAGCCGTTCCAGGGTCTCGGCCAGGACGGGAGTGGAGCGGCGCGCCCGCACGGCGTCGATCGCGGCGTTCCGCGTGATGGTCAGCAGCCAGGTGAGTACCGAGGCCCGCCGGGGGTCGAAGTTCCCCGCGGCCCGCCAGGCCCGTACGAACACGTCCTGGCTCACGTCCTCGGCGAGCACCGGATCGCGGGTCACCGACAGCGCCAGCCCGTACACCGCGTCCTGGAAGCGGCGCACGAAGGCGACCGCCGCCTGCTCGTCGCCCAGCCCGAATCCGGCGACGAGAGCGGCGTCGTCGACCCGGTCGGCACGTGAGAACAACTCCACACACACAGGTACGCACGGGAGCACCGAAAGGATTGAGTGCAATCCACCCCAATCCCTCCACATCGCTCGCCCGTACTACCTCTGTCGGAAGGGACGGAGAGATCATGAGGCGAAGCAGGATCACCGTGGCGGGCATCGCACTCGCAGGTCTGGCGCTCGCCGGCTGCGGCGGCGGGGGCGGCAGCGCCCGCCCGGCGGCGGCCACGATGAACACCTCGACGATCAGGACCAGCCACTCACCGGTCGGGGACATCCTCGTCGACGGCGGCGGGCGCACGCTGTACCTGTTCACAGCGGACGGCAAGAACAGCAACTCGATGAACTGCGACGCCACGTGCATGAAGCTGTGGCCGCACATGGAGGGCAGCCCGCACGCGGGCGCAGGCGTCGACGCAAACCTGGTCGGCCACACGAAGGCCTCGGGAAAGCCCCAGGTCACCTATGCCGGACACCCTTTGTACTACTACGCCAAGGACCGGAAGGCCGGCGATCTGAAGGGCCAGGGCGTCGACAGGGTCTGGTACGTCCTGAACGCGAAGGGAACCGCCGTCAAGAAGGCGGTACCGACGTCGAACAGCGGCGGTGGTGGTTACGGGTACTGACCCGGTCGGAGGCCGCCGAACGGCAACCTCCGACCGGGCCGGGAACGCTCACCCGTGCCAGGACCGCCACAGCGCCGCATACGCCCCCTGCGCCGCGACCAGCTCCTCGTGGCTGCCGAGCTCGCTGATGCGGCCGTTCTCGACGACGGCGATCACATCGGCGTCATGGGCGGTGTGCAGCCGGTGGGCGATGGCGACCACCGTGCGGCCGTCGAGGACGCGGGCGAGGGAGCGCTCCAGGTGGCGTGCCGCACGCGGGTCCAGCAGCGAGGTCGCCTCGTCCAGGACCAACGTGTGCGGGTCCGCCAGCACCAGCCGAGCCAGCGCGATCTGCTGGGCCTGGGCCGGGGTGAGCGCCAGCCCGCCCGAGCCGACCTCGGTGTCCAGACCGTCGTCCAGTGCACGCGCCCATCCCTCGGCGTCGACCGCGCCCAGGGCCGCCCACAGCTCGGCGTCCACCGCGCTCGTGCGGGCCAGCAGCAGGTTGTCGCGCAGGGAGCCCACGAAGACGTGGTGCTCCTGGTTGACCAGGGCCACATGGGAGCGCACTCGCTCGGCGGGCATCCGGGACAGCTCGGCACCCCCGAGGGTGATGCGGCCCTCCCGCGGCGCGTAGATACCGGCGAGCAGCCTGCCCAGCGTGGACTTGCCCGCGCCCGAGGGGCCCACCAGCGCCAGCCGGGTGCCGGGCGCGACCTCCAGCGACACCTTGCGCAGCACGTCCACGCCCTCGCGGTAGCCGAAGTGCACCCGGTCCGCGTGCACCTCGCGCCCGTCCGGGGCCAGCGAGTCCTCACCGGCATCGGGCTCGATGTCCCGCACGCCGACCAGCCGGGCCAGGGACACCTGGGCCACCTGCAGCTCGTCGTACCAGCGCAGGATCAGGTTCACCGGGTCGACGAGCATCTGCGCGATCAGCGCGCCCGTCGTCAGCTGGCCCACCCCGATCCAGCCCTCCAGGACGAACACTCCGCCGATCATCAGGACCGAAGCGAGGACCGTCACATGGGTGAGGTTGATGACGGGGAAGAGCACGGACCGCAGCCAGAGCGTGTAGTTCTCCCACGCGGTCCATTCCCGCACTCGGCGCTCGGAGAGTGCGATCCGGCGCTCGCCGAGGCGGTGGGCCTCCACGGTGCGCCCGGCGTCGACCGTCTCCGCCAGAGCGGCGGCCACGGCCGCGTACCCGGCGGCCTCCGAACGGTAGCCGGACGGCGCCCGCTTGAAGTACCAGCGGCAGCCCGCCACCAGCAGCGGTACGGCCACCAGCACGGCGGGCGCGAGCGGCGGCACCGTCACGACCAGGCCGCCGAGCAGCAGCACCGCCCACACCACGCCGATCGCCAGCTGCGGCACCGCCTCGCGCATCGCGTTGGCGAGCCGGTCGATGTCCGTCGTGATCCGGGACAGGAGGTCGCCCGTGCCGGCCCGTTCCAGGACGCCCGGCGGCAGCCCGACCGACCGTACGAGGAAGTCCTCCCGCAGATCGGCCAGCATCCGCTCGCCGAGCATCGCCCCGCGCAGCCGCACCTGCCGCACGAAGACGGCCTGGACGAGCAGCGCCAGCACGAACAGCGACACGGTGAGCGGCAGATGAAGTTCCCGTGCGCCGTCCGACACCCGCTCGACCAGGTCGCCCAGCAGCCACGGGCCCACCATCGAGGCGAGCACGGCCGCCGTGTTTACGGCGATCAGGACCAGGAAGGCACGGCGATGCCGGCGGAACAGCTCGGCCACATAGGCGCGTACGGTCGCGGCGGCGCCGACGGGCAAGGTGTGCGCCGTCGTCGGGGCCGCCGGGTCGTACGCCGGTGGCGCCACGCCGATCATGCTGTCTCCTCGATCTCTTCCAGTTCTTTGAGAACGTCGTCGTCTTCGAGTACGCCGCTCAGGGCGGCCTCTTCCTCGGTCTCCCGGGTCACCACGGCCCGGTAGCGGGGTTCCGTGTGCACCAGTTCGCGGTGCACGCCGACCGCGGCGACCTCGCCCTCGTGGACCAGCACGACCCGGTCCGCGTGGTCCAGGAGCAGCGGCGAGGAGGTGAACACCACCGTCGTGCGCCCCTCCCGAAGCGCGCGCACCCCTTCCGCGATCCGTGCCTCGGTGTGCGAGTCGACGGCCGAGGTCGGCTCGTCCAGGACGAGCACCTCCGGGTCGGTGATCAGCGAGCGGGCCAGCGCGAGCCGCTGTCGCTGCCCGCCGGACAGCGACCGTCCGCGTTCGGTGATCCGTGTGTCCATCGGGTCGGCGGCGTCCAACGACCCCTGGGCGAGCGCCTCCAGGACGTCCCCGCACTGCGCGGCCGCCAGCGCCTCGCGCGCCGCGACGTGACCCGAAGCGGGCACGTCGAGCAGCTCGCGCAGCGAACCGGACAGCAGCACCGGGTCCTTGTCCTGGACGAGGACCGCTTCACGCGCGGTGTCCAGCGGCAGCTCGTCGAGGGGTACGCCGCCCAGCAGGACGGAGGTGCCCTGCTCGGCGGGGTGTCCGCCCAGCCGTTCGGCGAGCAGGCCCGCCGCGTCCGGGTCGCCGCACACCACGGCGGTCAGCCGGCTCGCCGGGGCGAGCAGACCGGTCACCGGGTCGTACAGGTCCCCCGAGGGGACGTCGGCCGTGCGTGAGCCCTCGGTGTCCGTGGCCCGTTCCAGCGACAGCACGCGCGCCGCCCGTTTGGCGGAGGGCCGCGAGAAGGAGTAGGCCATCGCGATCTCCTCGAAGTGCCTCAAGGGATACGTCAGCACCATCACCGAGCTGTAGACGGTGACCAGCTCTCCGACGGTGATGCGGCCCTGGCGGGCCAGGTGGACGCCGTACCAGACGACCGCGACCATCAGCAGGCCCGGCAGCAGCACCTGGATCGCGGAGATCAGGGACCACATGCGGGCGCTGCGCACGGCCGCGTGCCGGACCTCCTGGGAGGCGCTGCGGTAGCGGTCGAGGAACAGCTCCTCGCCGCCGATGCCGCGCAGCACGCGCAGCCCGGCGACGGTGTCCGAGGCCAGTTCGGTGGCCCGTCCCGCCTTCTCGCGCTGGAAGTCGGCCCGCCGGGTCGCCCGTGGCAGCAGCGGCAGCACCGCGATCGCCAGCAGGGGCAGGCCCGCCGCGACGACCACGCCGAGCGCCGGCTGGTAGACGAGCAGGGCGACGCAGACCAGCACGACGGTCAGGGCCGCCGCGGTGAACCGGGAGACGGCCTCCACGAACCAGCCGATCTTCTCGACGTCACCGGTGGAGACGGCCACGACCTCGCCGGCCGCGACGCGCCGCGTCAGCGCCGAGCCCAGCACCGCCGCCTTGCGGGCGAGCAGCTGCTGGACGCGGGCGGCGGCCGTGATCCAGTTGGTGACCGCGGCACGGTGCAGGAACGTGTCACCGAGTGCGGTGCCGAAGCCGGCCAGCGCCAACAGGGCGCCCGCCAGGGCGAGCCGGGTCCCCGAGCGGTCGACGACGGCCTGGATGGCCGTGCCGACGCAGAACGGCAGCGCGGAGACCGACACGAAGTGCAGCAGGCCCCAGGCCAGCGACTTGAACTGACCGCCCAGTTGATTACGGCCCAGCCACCACAGGAATCGGGGACCGGAGCGTGCGTCCGGCACACCCGGGTCGGGATACGGAAGGTCTTGAATCTGCATGACGACTGACGTCCCAGTGGCTCGTGTCAGGAGGTGGGGGGAGCCGCGAACGGCGGCAGCAAACCGTGACAGGTTCGCGTCGCAGCGTGGTCGAAGGCAAACGGTTTTCCGTGGGTCCGTACAGAATGGGTCGATGCGAAAGATCGGTACGCCGCGTGCGGCGGTCGCGGTGGCGGCCCTGGGAACCCTTCTGACGGCCCTGACCGCGTGCGGCGGCGCGCACGACAGCGGTACCGCTCAGACAGGGGCCGCGGGCAACACGGCCGCCCCGCGCGCGCGTACCGCCGAGGGCACCCGCATCCCCGGCATCGGCGACCGCCTGCGCCGGCGGATTCCCCGCAACTCCCGCCAGGTCGTGGCGGTCTACGGGGCGGGCAGGGAGTCCGCGGACTCCACCGTCGTGCTGTACACGAAGCACGGCTCGACCTGGGAGCGGTCCCGCGGCTGGTCGGCGCACAACGGCAAGAAGGGCTGGACCGCCGACCACCACGAGGGCGACCGGCGCAGCCCCGTCGGCGTGTTCACCCTCACCGACGCGGGCGGCGTCCTGCCCGACCCAGGCACCCGGCTCCCGTACACCCGCGACGCGTCCTTCGCGGCCCCGCGCCGCTGGGCCGCCTCGCACTGGCACGACTTCGACTACGTCATCGCCATCGACTACAACCGCGTCAAGGGCACCGCGCCCAACGACCCGACCCGCCCCGAGGGCGACGCGAAGGGCGGCAGCATCTGGCTGCACATGGACCACGGCAGCGGGACGTCGGCCTGCGTCAGCCTGTCCAAGGCGGCGATGGAGTACCTGCTGCGCACGCTCGACCCGGACCGGCATCCCGTGGTGGTGATGGGGGACAGGGCGGACCTGGAGGCGTAGCACCTTTGACGGAGGCCTCATTGCCACGAGGCGCCAACTCCCCGTAGAACACGGGCCATGAAGAGACGGATCGTCATGTCCATGCTCGCGGGAGCGACCCTCCTGGCGAGCACCCTCCTCGGGGTGGGGCCGGCCGGCGCCGCCGACGCGCCCGCCGAGTTCGGCACCGACTGGCACGACCCGGTGACGGCGGCTCCGCCCGCCGGCGGACCGGCCGGCAAGTCCTGCCAAGTGACCCTCGCCGAGGCGCAGTTCAAGGACTTCACCCCCTACAGGGGAACGTACACACCACCCAAGGGTTGTGGCGACCGCTGGAGCAAGGTGGTGCTGCGCCTCGACGGCAAGGTCAAGGGGCGGCAGTTCGACCGGCTCGGCTATCTGCACGTCGGCGGGGTCGAGATCCTGCGCACCTCCACCCCCGAACCCTCACCCGACGGCATCGCGTGGTCCGTCGAGAAGGACGTCACGCGCTACAGCGACACCTTCCGCAGCGGCCAGGACGTCGAGATGCTCATCGGGAACGTCGTCGACGACACCTACACCGGCGTGCTCGACGTCAAGGTCACGCTCACCTTCTACCCGGGCAGTCCGGCCGCCGCGCCCGCGGACAAGGTCCTCATCCTCGGCGACGGCAACACCCTCACCACCCCGCGCAACAGCGAACGCATCCTCGCCGAGGTGTACGCCACCGGATCGGGCGGCGGCTGCGAGGAGTTCTGGTACCTGGCGGTGCCCGACAAGGCGCCGTACTCCTGTCAGGCCGACGGCGGCCCGTACCGCGAGGTGCAGATCAAGGTCGACGGCCAACTGGCCGGAATCGCCGCACCTTTCCCGCACGTGTGGACCGGGGGCTGGTCCAACCCCTTCCTCTGGTACGTCGTTCCGGCACCGCGCGCCTTCGACGTCAAGCCGATCGAATACGACCTGACACCCTTCGCGGGGCTGCTCAACGACGGCCGCCCGCACCAGGTCGACGTCTCGGTGGTGGGCGTGCCCGAGGGGCAGAGCGGCTGGAGCGCGCCGGTCGACGTGCTCGTCTGGCAGGACGCCGGGCGGACGCACGTGCCCGGGAAGCTCACCGCGGACCGGGCGGGTGACCTCGCGAACTCCTCGACGTATACGGCCGGTTCACCGGAGCGGGTGGACACGAGGGCCGGTCACCGGCTGACCGTCTCCGGATACCTCGACACCTCGCACGGGCGCGTGACCACCACGGTCAGCCGCACGCTCGCCACCACCTCCACCCACCGGTGGACCGACGGCGAGAACATGGACGGCCTCGACGCCACCTGGAGCGACGACGAGTCCGTCACCGTCGACGGGCGCGGGCCGGCCCGAACGACGCTCACCCACCGCACGTACACGATGAACGGCTCGACCACGATCGGCGACGACGCACGGCTGCGCACCGTGCTGACGCTCGGCGACCGTGCCGCCGTCGTCGAGTGGCGCGGCGGCCGGCGCACGGGCTGGTCGCGGCTGGACGACACGGTCGGCGGTGACGCCACCTACACGACAGGCGTCCCGCGCGACCAGCGGCACGCGGTCGGCACGACGAGCGAGCGGTATCGGCTGTACGGCTCGGCGGGCTGCTACGACCGCTCCCTGACGACCGTTCAGGGGGTGCTCACGGAGGAACGGGACGGCTGCTGAGGCCAGTTGTGTGCGATGCGTCACACGGTGCGTGATTTACATGTCCGCAACACAGAGGTTGCGGGCTGGATCATCCGGAGCGCGAAAGTGATCGTCACGGAAGCCGCTTTCCGTATCGCAGAAGTCTCCCCGGCTTCTGTGCGTTGACGTCCCCACTAGGAGTGCCCGTGCCGCCGTCCGTCCCGTCCGCCCCGCGACGCGTCGCACGCATACTGCGTACCTCTCTGTTCGTGCAGGTCCTCTGCGCGCTCGTCCTCGGAATCGCCGTCGGGAAGCTGTGGCCAGGCTTCGCCGCGGATCTCCAGCCGCTCGGCGACGGTTTCACCCGGCTCATCAAGACGATCATCTCGCCGCTGGTGTTCTGCGTGGTCGTCGTCGGCATCGCCAAGGCCGGTGACCTCAAGGCCTTCGGCCGGATCGGGCTCAAGGCCCTGATCTGGTTCGAGGTCGCCAGCACCGCGGCGCTGATCATCGGCCTGGTCGCCGCCAACGTTGTCCAGCCCGGCTCCGGCATGCACGTCGACCCGTCCACCCTGAGCACCAAGGCGGTCGACGCCAAGACGGGCGGCGGCGCGCTGCCTTCGACGACCGAGTTCATCGTCAACGCGCTGCCCACCAGTTTCATCGGCGCCTTCGCCGAGAACTCCCTGCTCCAGGTGCTCATCCTGGCCTGCCTGGTGGGCGCCGCACTGCTGCACCTCGGCCACACCAAGGTGCCCCAGGTGCTGCCCGCCGTCGAGCAGGCCCAGGAGATCATCTTCGCGATCGTCGGCTTCGTGATGCGGCTGGCTCCGATCGCGGTGTTCGGCGCGATGGCCGTTCTGATCGGCCAGTACGGGCTCCGAGTGATCGAGACCTATGCCAAGCTGATCATCCTGTGCTACCTCGCCGCGGCGCTGTTCATCGCTCTGCTCGCCGTCGCCCTGCGCGTGGTCACCGGGCTGAGCCTGTGGAAGTTCCTGCGCTACATCCGCGAGGAGATGCTCCTCGCTCTCGGCACCGCGTCCACCGAGTCCGTCATGCCGCGGGTGATGCAGAAGCTGCGCAGGGCCGGCGCCCGTGACGACGCGGTGGGCCTGGTGCTGCCCACCGGCTACTCCTTCAACCTCGACGGTGCCTCGCTCTACCTCTCCATCGGCACGCTGTTCATCGCCCAGGCCGTCGGTGTCGATCTCAGCCTGAGCCAGCAGATCACCGTCGTCCTGGTGCTGATGCTGACCAGCAAGGGCATGGCGGGCATCCCCGGCTCCGCCTTCCTCGCCCTGTCCGCGACCGCCTCCTCGCTGGGGGCCATCCCCGCCGGAGCGGTGGCGCTGCTGCTGGGCGTGGACCGGATCATGGACTCGATGCGGGTGGTGACGAACCTGCTCGGCAACTGCGTCGCGGTGTTCGCCGTCTCCCGCTGGGAGGGGGCGTTGGACGTGGATCGGGCGAAGCGGGTGCTGGACGGCGAGGCCGTCGCCGAAGCGGAGGATGTGCCGGAGGCGGCGGTACCGGTCGCCCAGTAGCTCGGGGCTTGTCCTTTCGCGGGCGGCTTCAGGTGATGCGTGGCCGGCCGCGCAGTTCCCCGCGCCCCTCAAGGGGCGCGGGGCTGTATCCATGTGCGGCTCCGCCGCGTGGGCGCGATCAACCCCCACGAGCCCGCAGCCGCCCGCGAACCGTGTGCCCCCTACCCGCAGCGCCTCTCAGGCACCCCGTCCAACAACGTGTCCAGCAGTCCGCCAAGGACAATGCGCTGATCGTCGCTCAGCGGAGCGAGGATCTCCTCGGCGGCCGAGCGGCGAGCGCCGCGCAATTCGCTCAGCGCCTTCCGCCCGTCGTCCGTGAGTTCGATCCGGATCACCCGGCGGTTGCTCGGGTCGGGGACCCGGCGCACCTTGCCGCTTGCCTCCAGTCCGTCGACCAGTGTGGTCACGGCCCGGGGGACCACCTCGAGGCGCTCGGCCAGATCGGCCATGCGCGGTGGTGAGCTCCAGTGCGCCAGCGTGCGCAGCAGCCGGGACTGGGCCGGGGTGACGCCCAGGCCGCACTGCTCGATGTGCCGCTTCTGGATGCGGTGCACACGGCGGGTGAACCGCAGCAGCTGCTCGGCGAGCAGGCTGTCGGAATCGGGGGTGGCCATACGGGAACAATATCAGGACGTAATTCATTGTGAGCATAGGTAACAATGAGCTAGGCTCCGCCAGTCTTCGTCACCTCACTCCCTAGGAGTCCATTGCATCCCGATCGAGAACCCCGCTGGACACCGCCGGCCGATGCCAAGGAGCAGCCCCGGCAGGTGCGCCGCATCCTGCGGCTCTTCCGCCCCTACCGCGCCCGCCTGGCCGTGGTCGGCCTGCTGGTCGGCGCCGCCTCGCTGGTCTCCGTCGCCACGCCCTTCCTGCTGAAGGCCGTCCTCGACGTCGCGATCCCCCAGGGCCGCACCGGCCTGCTCAGCCTGCTCGCGCTCGGCATGATCCTCAGTGCCGTCCTCACCAGCGTCTTCGGCGTGCTGCAGACGCTGATCTCGACCACGGTCGGCCAGCGCGTCATGCACGACCTGCGCACCGCCGTCTACGGCCGGCTCCAGCGCATGTCGCTCGCGTTCTTCACGCGCACACGTACCGGCGAGGTCCAGTCCCGCATAGCCAACGACATCGGCGGCATGCAGGCCACCGTCACCTCCACCGCCACCTCCCTGGTCTCCAACCTGACCAGTGTGGTCGCCACGATCGTCGCGATGATCGCCCTCGACTGGCGCCTGACCGTCGTCTCGTTGCTGCTGCTCCCGGTCTTCGTGTGGATCAGCCGTCGCGTCGGCAGGGAACGCAAGAAGATCACCACCGAGCGCCAGAAGCAGATGGCCGCCATGGCCGCCACGGTCACCGAGTCGCTCTCCGTCAGCGGCATCCTGCTGGGCCGCACCATGGGCCGCTCCGACTCGCTGACGAGGTCCTTCGCCGAGGAGTCCGAGGAACTGGTCGACCTCGAGGTCAGGTCGAACATGTCCGGCCGCTGGCGGATGGCCGTCATCACGATCGTCATGGCCGCCATGCCGGCCGTCATCTACTGGACCGCGGGCATCGCCCTCCAGACGGGCGGCCCCGGCATCTCCATCGGCACCATCGTCGCCTTCGTCTCGCTCCAGCAGGGCCTGTTCCGCCCCGCGGTGAGCCTGCTGTCGACCGGCGTGCAGATCCAGAGCTCCCTCGCGCTCTTCCAGCGCATCTTCGAATACCTCGACCTGCCGATCGACATCACGGAGCGGGAGAACCCGGTCCACCTCGACCGGATCAAGGGCGAGGTCCGCTTCGAGGGCGTCGAGTTCCGCTACGACGACAAGAGCGGCCCCACCCTCGACGGCATCGACGTGATCGTCCCCGCCGGCAGCAGCCTCGCGGTCGTCGGCCCCACCGGCGCCGGAAAGTCGACGCTCGGCTATCTCGTGCCGCGGCTCTACGACGTCAGCGGCGGCCGCGTCACCCTCGACGGAGTCGATGTCCGCGACCTGGACTTCGACACCCTCGCGCGCGCGGTCGGCGTCGTCTCCCAGGAGACGTACCTCTTCCACGCCTCGGTGGCCGAGAACCTGCGCTTCGCCAAGCCGGACGCCAGCGACGAGGAACTGCACGCGGCGGCCAGGGCGGCGCAGATCCACGAGCACATCGCGGCGCTCCCCGACGGGTACGACACCGTCGTCGGCGAGCGCGGCCACCGCTTCTCCGGCGGCGAGAAGCAGCGCCTGGCGATAGCCCGCACCATCCTGCGCGACCCGCCGGTGCTGATCCTCGACGAGGCGACCAGCGCCCTGGACAACCGCACCGAGGCGGCCGTCCAGGAGGCCATCGACGCCCTGTCGGCCAACCGCACCACGCTCACCATCGCGCACCGCCTGTCCACCGTCCGAGGCGCCGACCAGATCGTGGTCCTCGATTCCGGCCGTGTCGCCGAACGGGGCACCCACGAAGAACTGCTGGAACAGGACGGGCGGTATGCGGCCCTCGTACGCCGGGATGCCCAACTGGAACCGACAGGCTGAAGATCTGTCGGGTTTATGGTGATATGCGGGTTACCGTGCCCGCATGCATCAGAACACTCCGCCACGGGGCACGATTCGACTGACGCGCCGGGGCCGACTCGTCCTCATCCTCCTCGCGACCGGGGCCGTCGTGGCCGTCGCCGCCGTGGTGGTGCCGCTGCTGACCGTGCGGCACGGCGTGCAGGAGGCCAAGCCCGCCTCCCTGGTGATCCCGGAGGGCTGGCGGGCGAGTCAGGTCTACGGGGCCGTCGACAAGGCCCTCGCCCTGCCCGCCGGCAGCACCGAGAAGGCGCTCGCGAAGGCCCACCTGAAGCTGCCGAGGGACGCCGCGGGCAACCCTGAGGGCTACCTCTTCCCGGCGACCTACCCCATCACGAAGAAGACGACGCCCGAGTCGCTGCTGTCGTTCATGGTCAACACCGCCAACAAGAAGTTCAACGGCGCCCCCATCTCAGCAGGCGCACAGCGCAACGCGATGAACGTCTACCAGACGGTCACCGTCGCGAGCATCGTGCAGGCCGAGGCCGCCTCGAAGGCCGACATGGGCAAGGTGGCGCGGGTCATCTTCAACCGGCTCGAGCGCGGGATGCCGCTGCAGATGGACTCCACCCTCAACTACGCCCTCAAGCGCGCCACCCTGAAGACCAGCGCCGACGACACGAAACTGGCCAGCCCCTACAACTCCTACCAGCGCATGGGCCTGCCGCCCACCCCGATCGACAACCCGGGCGAGGAGGCGATGCGCGCCGCGATCAACCCGCCCGCCGGCGACTGGCTGTACTTCGTCACCGTCAAGCCGGGCGACACCCGCTTCACGGCGGACTTCGCCGAGCACCAGCGCAATGTGGCGGAGTTCAACGCCCGGCAGAACGGCTCCGCTCCGCAGGCCCCGCAGAGCAGCCCCGCCCCGCAGGCCCCGCAGAGCAGCCCCGCCCCGCAGACCCCGCAGCACAGCTCCGCCCCGCAGGCCGCGCAGAGTGGCTCCGCCCCGCAGACCCCGCAGAACAGCCCCGCTCCGCAGGCCACGAAGTAGCTCGCGGGGCGGGCGTCAGGCGGCGACGGGCTCGGTCGGCTGCCCGGCCAGCAGTCGCCGGATGTCCCGTACGGCGGCCCGGCCCGCCCGGTTGGCGCCGATGGTGCTGGCCGAGGGTCCGTAGCCGACGAGATGGACCCGCGGATCGGCGACCGCGCGCGTGCCCTCGACGCGGATCCCGCCGCCCGGCTCACGCAGCCGCAGCGGCCGCAGATGCTCGATGGCCGCCCGGAACCCGGTGGCCCACAGGATGACGTCCGCCTCCACCCGCTGCCCGTCGTTCCACTCCACCCCGTCCGGTGTGATCCGGTCGAACATGGGCCGGCGGTCGAGAACCCCGTCCGCGATGCCCTGCCGGACCGCGTCGTTCAGGGGCAGTCCGGTGACCGAGACGACACTCCTCGGCGGCAGCCCCTGGCGCACCCGCTCCTCGACGAGCGCGACGGCCGCCCGCCCCACGTCCTCGGTGAAGGGGCCCTCACGGAAAACCGGCGGCCGCCTGGTCACCCATGTGGTGGCAGCCGCGTACGGGGCGATCTCCAGCAGATGCTGCGTACCCGAGGCACCTCCGCCCACCACGACGACCCGCTGCCCGGCGAACGCCTCGGGCCCGGGATATTGCGCCGTGTGCAACTGCCGCCCCCGGAAGCTCTCCTGACCGGGATAGCGCGGCCAGAACGGCCGGTCCCAGGTGCCGGTCGCGTTGATGAGCGCCCGCGTCGACCAGTCGCCGTCCGAGGTCTCGACGAGCAACCGCCCGCCCACGCCCTCCCGCACGGCATGCACGTCGACGGGCCGGCGGACCGGCAGACCGAAGGTGTGCTCGTACGAGGCGAAGTACTCGGCGATCACCTCGGACGAGGCCCGTGCCGGATCGGCGCCGGTCAGCTCCATGCCCGGCAGCGCATGCATGCCGTGCACCTTGCCGTAGGTCAGTGACGGCCACCGGAACTGCCACGCGCCCCCCGGCCCGGGGGAGTGGTCGAGCACCACGAAGTCGCGCCCCGGCTCGAAACCCGTGCGCCGCAGGTGATAGGCGCTGGACAGACCCGCCTGCCCAGCGCCCACGACGACTACCTCGACCTCGCGCGTGTTGTTCACATTTCTACTAACCGCGCGCACGTCGTGGATCTTCCCACTGCGAGACGCGAGGCCGTGATGTGCCGAACAGCGTGACGTGCTCAGCCCTGGGACACCCGGGCGGGCGTGGTCGAGGCCGGCAGCTTGCCGTTGTAGCGGGTGTCCACGAAGGCGCCGAAGTCGACCTTCTTCGGAATGAGCTTCAAGTCGGTGAAGGCGTCCGCGATCTGCTGCTCGGAGGCGATGAGCGGCTTGTCGACGGCGACCGAGATCCGGGTGGCGTTGGTGCGCCGCACCGAGGCCAGCGCCACCTCGTAGGGCAGACCCGTGTCCTTCGCCCAGACCTTCGCCCACTCCTCCTGGTGGCCGTAGACCCACTCCGTGGCCCGCCGCAGCCGCTCCAGATAGTCCCTGATGGCCGCGGCCTTCTTCTTGTCCTGCAGCGCGCTCGGCGCCGCCACCTGGAAGGTCAGGCCGTTGGTGATGCCGTCGCCGGTGGTGAGGACGCGGCCCTGCTTGCCCTGGAGGATCTGCGAGGTGTACGGGTCCCACACCGCCCACGCGTCCACCTTGCCGGAGGTGAACGCGGCCAGCGCGTCCGCCGGCTGCAGATACTTCACCTTGACGTCGCTCAGACTCAGCCCGGCCGCCTTCAGGGAGGCGAGCAGCTGGTAATTGGCGGAGGAACCCTGCGCCACCGCGACGGACTTGCCCTTGAGGTCCTGGGGCTTCGAGAGCTTCGAGCCGTTCGGTACGAGGATGGCGTCGCCCCTGGAGGTGCCGTGGAAGGCGGCCACGACCGCGATCTTCGAGCCCGCTCCGGCGGCGAAGACCGGCGGGGTGTTGCCGACGCCGCCGATGTCGACGGCCTTGGCGTTGACGGCCTCCAGCAGCGGCGGGCCCGAGGTGAAGGTGGACCACTTGATCTTGTAGTCGAGGTTCTTGAGCTCCCCGGCGGCCTGCAGGATGGCCTCGGAACCGCCCTTCTGGTCACCGACGTTGAGGGTCAGCGACCCCTTGCCGTCGGTGGCCGTCCCCGTGCTCGCGGACGAGTTCCCGCCGCAGGCGGTGAGCAGGAGAGCGAAGGGCAGGAGCAGCGCGGCAGGGGCGAGACGTCGTCGCATGGGTGGATCCGTTCTGTTCAACCGAGTTCGGGGGAGGGGGAGTTCAGGCGGCCTCGGCGGCGGTGTCGACGCCGAGCCGTTCCAGCAGCCCGGCGCGCAGCTCGGCGAACCGGGGGTCGGTGATGTCGCGCGGCCGGTCGAGATCGATCTCCTGCTCGTGCGCGATGACGCCGTCGTCCATCACCAGGACGCGGTCGGCGAGCAGGACCGCCTCCTCGACGTCGTGCGTGACCAGCAGCACCGCGCAGCCCCGGCGCTGCCACAACTCGCCCACCAGCCGCTGCGCCTTGATGCGGGTGAGCGCGTCGAGCGCGCCGAACGGTTCGTCGAGCAGCAGCAGATCGGGTTCGCGGACCAGCGCGCGGGCGAGGGAGGCCCGCTGGGCCTCGCCGCCGGAGAGGGTCTTGGGCCAGGCGTCGGAGCGGTGGCCGAGGCCGACCTCGTCCAGGGCCTGCTCGGCGACGGCGCGTGCGGGCTTTCCCGGCAGGCCGAGCAGCACGTTGCGCCACACCTTCTTCCACGGCATCAGCCGTGGCGCCTGGAAGGCGACGGCCTTGCGGCGCGGCACCAGGACCGTGCCCTCGATCTCGCGGTCGAGGCCCGCCAGGATGCGCAGCAGGGTGGACTTGCCGCAGCCGCTGCGGCCGAGCAGGGCGACGAACTCGCCCGGCCGCACGTCGAGTTGAAGGTCATCGATGACGGCACGGCCGTCGAAGGAGCGGGTCAGCCCCTCGACCCGTACCGCGGTCCACGGGGTCACCGGCCGGTGAACGTCGGTCGCCATTGCAGCAGCAGCCTTTCGAGGGAGCGGACGATGAAGTCGGCCAGCAGGCCGAGGAAGGCGTAGACGATCAGGCAGACAATGATCACGTCGGTGCGAAGGAAGTCCCGTGCCTGCACCATCAGGAAGCCGATGCCCGAGTCGGCGTTGACCTGCTCGGCGAAGACCAGCGCCAGCCAGGCGACGCCCAGGGAGTAGCGCAGCCCGGTCAGCGCGCCGGGCAGGGCCCCCGGCAGTACGACATGCCGGACGAGCCCCCAGCGGGACAGGCCCAGCGACTCCCCGGCCTCGATCAACTGGGCGTCCACACCGCGGATTCCGGCGTACACGTTGAGGTAGAGCGGGAAGGTCACACCGAGCGTGATGATGGCGACCTTCGGGGCCTCGCCGATGCCGAACCAGATGATGAACAGCGGGATCAGACCCACGAACGGCACGGTCCGCAGCATCTGCACCGGCGCGTCCACCAGATCCTCACCGATCCTGAACAGGCCCGAGACCAGGGCGAGTCCGGTGCCGATGGCGGTGCCCAGCAGCAGCCCGAACGCCACGCGCTGCAGCGAGGTGCCGAGGGCGGAGGCCAGCGAACCGTCACCGATCAGATCCCCGACCACCTGGGCTGTCCGGCCGGGCGAGGCGAGGACGTTTGACGCCAACACACCGGTGGAGCTGAGGAGTTGCCACGCCGCGAGCAGCAGAAGGGGGCCCGCGGTACGGCGCAGCCAGCGCGGGACGCGGGTGCCGCGGGAGGAGTCGGGGACGATCGGGGTGAGCTCGATCGACGCCGGGTCGCGGGGGTCTGCCTCGGCCCCCTTTGATCCCGATATAGCGGAAATATCGGGTCCGGAGGAGCCGGGCGGGGCATGGCTGATGCTCATGGGTGCTCCATGGGGAGGAGAGCGTTCGGTGAGGGAGGGGGTACGCGCCTCAGCGCCGCCACGTCACGCGGAGCATGCGGGTACGGCGGAATACGGGCAATGGCGAAGGGGAAAAGGCGTCAGCAGCCGCGGCGACACGCGGCGGAGGCCACCCGCAGCAGGTCGATATGACCGCGCGTGGTGAGCATGGCTGAACGCAACATAGGGCGAAAGTAGCCAGGTGGTCCGTGCACGGTCAATGGCGTCTCGCGGACTGGACCGCCCATATCAATCAGCGAACCGCCGTTGACCTGCGAAACCTGGCGTATGGGTCAGGATGGGGGCATGTCAGATGCCTTCACCACCCGAGTCCTTGACGTCGCCACCGGTTCGACGGAGCAGGTCGTCGACCTGACCCGCGACTGCGAGGCCTTCCTGCGGGAGGCGGCCGCCGGCCGAGACGGCCTCCTCAACGTCTTCGTCCCCCACGCAACTGCCGGAATCGCGATTCTCGAAACGGGCTCCGGCAGCGACGACGACCTCCTCGCCACCCTTCACACCCTGCTCCCCGCCGACGACCGCTGGCAGCACCGCCACGGCAGCCCCGGCCACGGCCGCGACCACGTCCTCCCGGCGCTCGTACCGCCGCATGCGACGCTGCCCGTGGTGGGCGGGCGGCTGGAGTTGGGGACCTGGCAGTCGGTGTGTCTGGTTGACACCAATAAAGACAATCCCCACCGTGAAGTCCGGCTGAGCTTCCTGGGCTGAGCGCTGTCGCGGAGGAAACTCGCCATGTCGTCGACGGAGCGGCAACGCGAGGACGTGCTCCGCCGCGGGGCCTGTCGGGGGCCACATCTCAAGAACAGCCGACGGGCCGACACTGGCACTCGTCGCGCTGACGGCCGCCCCTGGAGCACGTGACACCACAACCGGCCGGCTGACCCGTCCCAGTGGCCGCGGCTGATCCTGACAATTGTCAGGACCGTGTGGTTCCAGGTCTCCCTACAGTTCTGAGCGTCCGCAGGCAGCCCGTCTCGGGCGCCGCGGACCCGGAACACGATCGCTTCCGGCCGCACCGTACTCACCTTCGTCCTTCGGGGGACAGACACATGAAGCGACTGATCAGCCGTACCGCCATGGGCCTCGCGATGACCGCTCTCGCCGTCGGCGGCCTCGCCACCACGGCCCAAGCAAGCCCGGCCGCCGTGGCCAACAGCGGCGACCCGAACCTCACCGACGTCTACATCTGGGCCACCGACGTCAACCTGCGCTCGCAGCCGACCACCGACTCGCCGCGGCTCGCGGTCCGTTCGCACTGGTGGGGAGACGCCGTGTGCCAGAAGCAGGGCCAGACCGTGAGCGACCCGGCCGTCGGCACCAACAACTGGTGGACGGCCGTCATGGAGTTCTCGGGAAGCGACATAGCCTGGGTGAACAACCTGTACATCCAGGGCGGCGAGAAGATCGCCGGAGTCCCGGACTGCTGACGCATCGTTCCCTGTGCACGCCGAAGGGGCGGACCGGAATACCGGCCGCCCCTGTTTGGCGTGTGCTGCGGCTCAGAACCAGCCGGTGTTCACCAGGTCGTGGCCGTCGCACGCAAGCAGGGCGCGCGAGACGCGGCCGTTGAGGTTGTTGCCCATCTGCGTGTAGGCGTAGTTGATGCCGGAGTCGACGGTCTCGGAGACCCAGCCGTCGACCCGGCCCGCGCCGTTGTCGGAGCGCTGCAGTACGGCCGCGCAGCCCGGCCGGGAGTTCTCGATCCGGGCGAACGAGCCGCACTTGTCGGAGTAGAAGTACTTCAGGGCCATGCCCTCGAAGTTCTGGGTGGGCCCGATCTGCCGGAACGTACCCGCGCAGAACGTGGTGGTGGGGTACTGCCCCTCTTGCCCGTAGAGCCCGTAGTCGCCGCCCGAGAACGGCTGGGCCTGGGCGGAGGCCGGAAGGAGCGCCATCACCGCGGCGGCGCCCCCCGCGGCCAGCAGTGTCCTGAGTGATCGGCGGCTCATGAACCCTCTTTCGCGTGTGGTCGGTTGATCCGGTCGTGCGCGGCGACCGGCCGGCCGCCGCGCACTGGTCGTGACCGTACGGGGCGTCACCGCACCGCCGACACCTGACACTTATCAGGGTCGAATCCGCAGGTCGCCCCGCTCTGCCGGAGCCCTGACATCCGTCAGGACCGCCGCCCCGCCCGGACTCCTATCGTGGCGCCGCGGGCCAAGGTCCCGTAGGACAACCCGGGCGATCCAGGGAGGGCAACCATGCGCATGCTCCTGCGCGCCGCCGCCACGCTCGCGGCCGTCGTCACGGTTGCGGCCGTCGTCACGGTTGCGGCACTCACGAGCGGTGCGACGGCACAACCCCGGACGGGCAAGGCGGCCGGGACCGCCGGGACCTTCCAGACCTCCGCGGCCGTCCAGATCCCGCCCGGCGTCACGGCCGGCGTGGCCGTCTTCGACCGGCAGACCGGCACGTTCACCGAACAGGTCAATGAGAGCGCACAGTTCCGGTCCGCCTCGGTCGTCAAGCTCCTGCTGGTCCTGGACTTCCTGTGGGACCGCGGGCCGGACTACACCATCCCCCCGGCCGACCGCGCCCGGCTGGAGCCGATGCTGCGCGGCAGCGACGACGACGCCGCGAACCACTACTGGTCGACGTACGGCGGCCCGGCGATCATCAACCGGATGATCGCCCGGCCCTCGCTCGGTCTGCGCGACACGGCGCCACCGCCCGACGAGTACGCGGACTTCTGGGGCTACACCGCGCTTTCGGCCCGGGACACGGTCTCGATCTACCGGTACATCCTGGACAAGGCTCCCGCCCCCGTCCGTGACTTCATCATGGACAACCTGCGCCGCTCCACTCGCTGCTCCTCCACCGACCACTTCGACCAGCACTTCGGCATCGCCGGGTCGTTCGACCGGCCCTGGGCGGTGAAGCAGGGCTGGTCCGGGGAGTACGCGAAGGGCACGTGCGGCTCTCAGACCCCGTCCTCGGGAACGCCGGCGAAGTCGGCCGCCCGGGCTCCCCGCGCCGCCGCGTCCGTGGACCTCACCCGCCCCGCACTGCACACCACCGGCACGGTCGGGGCGGACGACCGGGCGATCGTGGCCGTGCTGACGCTGCACCCGGTCGGCACCTCGTACGGCAAGGCGTACACCGATGTCGGCCGGCTGACCCGCTCACTGAACGTGCCGGGGGCCAAGTGGCCCGCCGGTACCTGGTTCGGCACCTGGGGCGAGTTCGTGAACGTCCGCAGGAGCCCGGCCACGGACGATGACCCGATGACGCGGCTCCCGGCCGGTGTCGAGGTCCTGGTGGGCTGCCAGACCCGGGGCGAGGTGGTCAGTGTGCCGCCCTACACCAACGAGTGGTGGGCCTATCTGCCCCAGTACGGGGGCTACATCTCCAACATCTACATCAGCTCGCCGGACAACCGGCTGCCGAACGTCCCGGAGTGCGGCTGGCCGCTGCCGTGACGGGAACGGGGGACGAGCGGTGGGGGGGGGGGGGGGGCGCCCCCCCCCCCCCCGGGGGGGGGGGGGGGCGGGCGGCGCCCCCCGCCCAAGAGCAAATTTCTCTACAAAAAAAAGAAGAAC
>NZ_JBSFHW010000053.1:0-65342 GCF_053597275.1 Streptomyces sp. NPDC001492
AGTACGCCGAGCACTGCGCCTGGCTCGTCGAGAACGGCTGCGACGGCGTCGTCCCCAACGGCTCGCTGGGGGAGTACCAGGTGCTCACCCCCGAGCCCTTGGCGCGGTGGCACCGACGGCCCGCACCATGAACCGCATGATCACCCCAGCCCCGCCCGCCGCAGGCGTCCGCACACCCTGGGAGTCCCTCCCACCCACCGTGCGCAACGCCGTCGCAGACGTACTCGGCGGCACCCCCGTCGTCCACGCCGTCACCCAACCCGGCGGCTTCTCCCCGGGCACAGCAGCCCGCATCCGAACCGCCGACGGCCGCCGCGCCTTCGTCAAGGCGGTGAGCGCGGACACCAACCCGCACAGCCCCACCCTGCACCGCACGGAGGCCCGCCACACCGCGGCCCTCCCGCACACCGTCCCCGCTCCCCGCCTCCTCGGCACCTACGACGACGGCACCTGGGTCGCCCTGGTCCTGGAGGAGATCCCCGGCCGGCAGCCCCATGTCCCCTGGCGGGAGCGGGAGTTGCAGCGCGTCCTCGACGCCGTGGGAGAACTCAGCCGCGCCCTCACCCCGTCCCCCGTGGACGCCCCGCCCGCGGCCGAGGCGCTCGCCGACGACTTCTCCGGCTGGCAGCGGCTGCGGGCGCAGCCGGAGCACGAGGTCCGCGGGCGCCTCGACGCCTGGACCTTCGCCCGGCTGTCCCGCCTCGCCGACATCGCCGCGGACTGGCCTCAGGCCGTCGGCGGCGACACCCTCGCCCACGCCGACCTGCGCGCCGACAACATGCTGCTCACCGCCGACGACCGCGTCGTCTTCGTCGACTGGCCGCACGCGGTGCGCGCCGCACCGTGGTTCGACCTGCTGGTCATGCTGCCGTGCGTGCGGGCCCAGGGCGGTCCGGACCCGGAGGACGTGTTCACGGCGCATCCGCTGGGCCGGGACGCGGATCCGGACGGTGTCACCGCCGCGCTCGCGGCACTGGCCGGGTACTTCGTGGAGCGCTCCCTGCTGCCCGCCCCACCCGGCCTCCCCACCCTGCGCGCCTTCCAGCGCGCCCAGGGCGACGCCGCCCTCGCCTGGCTCAGGAGACGGCTGAAGGCCTCGTAGCCGAAGCAGCCGCCTCCACCAGCGCCCGCATCACCCGCAGGTCGTCGCCCATCTCCGGATGCCACTGCACGCCCAGCACCCAGCCGTCTGCGGACGGCAGCTCCAGCGCCTCCACCGTCCCGTCCGCCGCGTGGGCCGAGGGGATCAGGCCGGTGCCGAGGCGGTCGACGGCCTGATGGTGATAGGTCGGTACGGACGTCTCCTCGGGCACGGCGGCGGCGTACCGCGTGCCGGGCACCGGCTTGACCGGGTGGTGGCCGAAGACGCCGACGACCTCGGCGTGGCCGTCGATGTGCTGGACCAGTGTGCCGCCCAGGGCGACGTTCAGGAGCTGCATGCCCCGGCAGATGCCCAGCAGGGGGATCCGGGCGGCCAGAGCCGCGTCGATCAGTGCCAGTTCCCAGGCGTCCCGGGCGCGGGCCGGCGGGCCCGTCCGGGGGTGGGGCTCCGCGCCGTAGTGGACCGGCTCGACGTCCGGGCCGCCCGCGATCACCAGGCCGTCGAGGCGTGCGACGGTCGCCCAGGCATGCTCCGGCGCGTCCGGCGGCAGCATCACGGCCAGCCCGCCCGCCCGCTGCACCAGCCGCGGATAGCCGGCCGGCAGCAGCGCGGCCTCCAGCTCCCACACGCCCCAGCGCGCCCCGGCCTCCAGATACGTACTGATGCCGATCAGCGGCTCCGCCATGCGTCCTCCCGGTCCCGCAAAGGATTGTATTCATACCTTTGTCGAGAGGTGCCCTCGAAGGCAAGGCCTCCAGGGCCCCCGTCCCTCATGCCAGGAACCCTCTGAGCAGCGCCGCCGTCCCCGAGCAGTGCTCCCGCATCATCTCCCGCGCCCCGTCCGCGTCACCGTCCAGGACCGCCTCCACCAGCGCGACGTGCTGCCGCTGCGAGTGCTCCAGGTTGCGGACGAGCAGCGGGATGCAGTCGAGCAGGTCGTTCACCGTCGCCCGGACCGCCGCGTACTGCGCGGTCAGCGTCGGCGATCCGCACAGCTCGGCCAGCGTCAGATGCAGCATCGTGTCCAGCCGCCGGTAGTCGGCGAGCGGTGCGTCGCCCGTGCGGGCCAGCGCCTCGCGCAGCCGGTCCGCCTGCTCCTTGCCCAGGCCGTGCGTCGCGCACAGCCCCGCCGCCCCGACCTCCAGGACCTCACGGAAACGCAGGACGTCCTCGATGTCGACCTCGGCGACCCGGCGCCGCAGCTCGTCCTCGCCGCCCGCGTCCGCGCGGGGCAGGACGAACGTGCCGCCGTAGCGTCCGCGCCGGGACTCCACCAGACCCTGGTCCTGCAGCACCTTCAGCACCTCGCGCAGGGTCACCCGGCTGATCCCGAGCCGCTCCGCCAGCTCCCGCTCGGCGGGCAGCCGCTCGCCCCCCGGCACCAGGCCCAGCCGTACGACCTGCAAGATCTGCTCCAGTGCCTCCTCGAAGCCGTTGCCCGCCCGCACCGGCCGCAGTACCGGTGTCAACCGGTCCTCCAGGCTGCCGTCCGGATCCAGCGACATCCCGCCGCACCCCCTTCCCAAGCAATGGTTCTCCGCAATACCTTATGGCTTCCGGCCCGGCCGAAAAAAGCGCAGAAGCCGAAGGAGCTTTCCCGTGGCAGACCGCACACCCCCGCTCAGCGTCGAGGAGCTGCATGCCCTCGTCGCGAGCGGTGAGATCGACACTGTCGTCCTGGCCTTCCCCGACATGCAAGGTCGGCTCCAGGGCAAGCGGTTCGCCGCACGTTTCTTCCTCGACGAGGTCCTCCACCACGGCACCGAGGGCTGCAACTACCTCCTCGCCGTCGACACCGAGATGAACACGGTCGACGGATACGCGATGTCCTCCTGGGAGCGGGGCTACGGCGACTTCGCCATGCACCCGGACCTGCGCACCCTGCGCCGGGTGCCCTGGAACGCCGGTACGGCCATGCTGATCGCCGACCTCGCCTGGAACGACGGCTCGCCCGTGGTCGCCGCCCCGCGGCAGATCCTGCGCCGCCAGCTGGAGCGCCTCGCCGAGCACGGCTTCACCGCCCAGGTCGGCACCGAGCTGGAGTTCATCGTCTTCAAGGACACCTACGAGCAGGCCTGGGACGCCAACTACAGAGGGCTGACGCCGGCCAACCAGTACAACATCGACTACTCGGTGCTGGGGACGGGACGCATCGAACCCCTGCTGCGCCGTATCCGCAACGAGATGGCGGGCGCCGGCCTCACCGTCGAGTCCGCCAAGGGCGAGTGCAACCCCGGCCAGCACGAGATCGCCTTCCGCTACGACGACGCCCTCGTCACCTGCGACCAGCACGCGATCTACAAGACCGGCACCAAGGAGATCGCCGCCCAGGAGGGCGTGTCGATCACCTTCATGGCCAAGTACAACGAGCGGGAGGGCAACTCCTGCCACATCCACCTCTCGCTGGCGGACGCGGCCGGGAACAATGCCATGGCCGGTCCCGACGGCATGTCCGACGTCATGCGGTACTTCCTGGCGGGACAGCTGGCCGCGCTGCGCGACTTCTCCCTCCTCTACGCCCCCAACATCAACTCGTACAAGCGCTTCCAGCCGGGCTCCTTCGCCCCGACCGCCGTCGCCTGGGGCCACGACAACCGCACCTGCGCCCTGCGGGTCGTCGGCCACGGCCGCTCGCTGCGCTTCGAGAACCGGCTGCCCGGCGGTGACGTCAACCCGCACCTCGCCGTCGCCGGGCTGGTGGCGGCCGGGCTGTACGGCATCGAGCAGAAGCTGGAGCTTCCCGAGCCCTGTCCGGGGAACGCGTACACCGCCGAGTACGAGCACGTCCCGACCACCCTGCGCGAGGCCGCCGAGCTGTGGGAGAACAGCCCGATCGCCAAGGCCGCCTTCGGCGACGAGGTCGTCGCGCACTACCGCAACATGGCGCGCGTCGAGCTCGAGGCCTTCGACGCCGCGGTGACCGACTGGGAGCTGCGCCGCTCCTTCGAACGCATGTGAGGCCCCTGTTGTCTGCCGAGCACGAACTCGTCGTCCTGAACCCCGCCACCGAGGAGGTCGTCGCCACCGTCCCCGCCGCCGACGCGGCCGAGGTGGACCGTGCCGTCGCCCGCGCGGTGGCCGCCCAGCGGACCTGGGCGGCCGCCGCACCCGCCGACCGGGCCCGGCTGCTCCGCCGCTTCGCCGACCTCGTCGACGCGCACGTCGAGGAGCTGGCCCAGCTGGAGGTCCGCGAGGCGGGCCATGTCCTCGGCAACGCCCGCTGGGAGGCCGGCAACGCCCGTGACCTCCTGCTGTACTCCGCGGGCGGCGCCGAACGCCTCCTCGGCAAGCAGATCCCCGTGACCGGCGGCTGGGACGTCACCTTCCAGGAGCCGCTCGGCGTGGTCGGCGTCATCGCCCCCTGGAACTTCCCGATGCCCATCGCCGCCTGGGGCTCCTTCCCGGCGCTCGCCGCGGGCAACGCGGTCGTCCTCAAGCCCGCCGAGACCACCCCGCTGACGGCCCTGCGCCTGGCCGAACTCGCCCTGGAGGCGGGCCTGCCGGAGCACCTCTTCCAGGTCGTCCCGGGCCACGGCCACATCGCAGGACGTGCCCTGGTCGACCACCCCGACGTGGCGAAGATCGTGTTCACCGGTTCCACCCGCACCGGCCGCGAGGTCATGGAGCGCTGCGCCCGGCTGGTCAAGCCGGTCACCCTCGAACTCGGCGGCAAGAGCCCCAACATCGTCTTCGCCGACGCCGACCTCAAGACCGCCGTCGACCCCTTCTCCTTCCTGGACAACTCCGGCCAGGACTGCTGCGCCCGCACCCGGATCCTGGTCCAGGAGTCCGTCCACGACGAGGTCCGCGAGCTGCTCGCCGACGCGCTGGCGTCCGTCGTGGTGGGCGACCCGGCCGACGAGAAGACCCAGATGGGCCCGCTGATCAGCCGTCAACAGCTGGACCGCGTACGGTCGTTCGTCCCCGACGGGGCCCCGGCCCTGCGCGGCAGCGCCCCCGACGGGCCCGGGTTCTGGTTCCCGCCGACCGTCCTCACCGGCGAGCGGCACGACTCGGAGGCGGCCCGCGAGGAGATCTTCGGTCCCGTCGCCGTCCTGCTCCCCTTCACCGACGAGGCCGACGCGATCCGCCTCGCCAACGACACCCCGTACGGCCTCGCCGGCTCCCTGTGGACCCGCGACCTGGGCCGCGCCCTGCGCGTCTCCCAGGCGGTCAAGGCGGGCAACCTCTCCGTCAACTCCCACTCCAGCGTCCGCTACTGGACCCCCTTCGGCGGCTACAAGCAGTCCGGCCTGGGCCGCGAGCTCGGCCCGGACGCCCTGGCCGCCTTCACCGAAACCAAGAACGTCTTCATCAGCACGGAAGGCCCCGCACAGTGACCGACACCCCTGTTTGCCGACGCCTGGTCGGGCGTACCGCCGTCATCACCGGAGCCGGCAGCGGCATCGGCCTCGCCACCGCGCGCCGCCTCGCCTCCGAGGGCGCGCACGTCGTCTGCGGCGACGTCGACGAGGCCCGCGGCAAGGCGGCCGCCGACGAGGTCGGCGGGACCTTCGTGAAGGTCGACGTCACCGACGCCGAGCAGGTCGAGGCCCTCTTCAAGACGGCCTTCGACACCTACGGCAGCGTCGACATCGCCTTCAACAACGCGGGCATCTCCCCGCCCGACGACGACTCCATCCTGGAGACCGGCCTGGAGGCCTGGAAGCGCGTCCAGGAGGTCAACCTCACCTCCGTCTACCTGTGCTGCAAGGCCGCCATCCCCTACATGCGGCAGCAGGGCAAGGGCTCCATCATCAACACGGCGTCCTTCGTGGCGCGGATGGGTGCCGCCACCTCCCAGATCTCGTACACGGCCTCCAAGGGCGGCGTGCTCGCCATGTCCCGCGAGCTGGGCGTGCAGTTCGCCCGGGAGGGCATCCGCGTGAACGCCCTCTGCCCGGGCCCGGTCAACACCCCGCTCCTCCAGGAACTGTTCGCGAAGGACCCCGAGCGGGCCGCCCGCCGCCTGGTGCACATCCCGGTCGGCCGGTTCGCCGAGGCCGAGGAGATCGCCGCCGCCGTTGCCTTCCTGGCCAGCGACGACTCCTCCTTCGTCAACGCCACCGACTTCCTGGTGGACGGCGGAATCGCGGGCGCGTACGTCACGCCCCTGTAGGGACGAAACGGTACGGTCCACGCGTATGCGACCCCTTCTCGCGTGGACCCTGGCCGCGGCCGCCGCCCTGGCGGCCGCGCCCACCGCACCCCCCGTCCCCCCGCACTCGAACTGCCCCCGCCTGACCGGCATCTGGTACGGCGACAACCGCGCCCGCCTCCAGCAGGTGATCGACGAACGCGGCAGCTGCTCGGGAGCCGGCGGCCACCCGGTCGCCGTCTTCGACTGGGACAACACCGTCACCAAGAACGACGTCACCGACGCCACCCTCTCCTGGTCCCTCCGACACGACCGGCTCCTGCGCCCGGCCCGCTGGAAGGACACCAGCCCCTGGCTCACCGACGCCGCCGACCACGCCCTGACCGAGGCCTGCGGCACCGGCACCCCCGAACCCCTGCGCACCTCGACCAACCCCCGCTGCACGGACGAGATCCTCGACATCCGCGAGAACGCCACCACCGCGAGCGGCGCCCCCGCCTTCGCCGGCACCTGGAACCACCGCCGCACCGTCCCGCAGTACGCCTGGATCCCCCAGCTCTTCGCGGGCCGCACCCCCGCCGACCTCGCCTCCTACGCCCGCCGGGCCCGCACCGAAGCCCTGGCGGCCCCCATCGGCGCCACCCGCACCCTCGGCACCCACACCGTGCCCGCCTACGTCCGCTACTACGACCAGCAGCGCGACCTCATCCACACCCTCCAACGGGCCGGATTCGACGTCTACATCGTCTCCGCGGGCTCCGAGCCGATCACCGAGGTCTGGTCCCGGGCCATCGGCATCGACCCCGCCCACACCCTCGCCATCCGCTCCCTCCTCGACCGCCGCGGCCGCATCACACCCAGCAACCAGGGCTGCGGCAACGTCCCCGCGACCCGGGGCACGGTGATCCCCTACATCGACGGCAAACGCTGCTGGATCAACCAGGAGATCTACGGCGTCCAGGGCGCCGCGGCCTGGCAGCGGCAGCCGTGGCCGCGGCGCCCGGTCCTCGCGGCCGGGGACGCCGACACCGATGTCACCTTCGTCGGCGACGCGACCGGCGCGCACCTCGTCCTCAACCGCAACAAGCCGGAACTGATGTGCCGGGCCTACGACAACGCCGACGGCCGCTGGCTGATCAACCCCATGTTCATCGAACCCCTGCCGCGCAGGCCGGACCCGTACCCGTGCTCGACCAGGGCCCACAACGCGTCCGACGGCGCCAAGGACGCCCTCCTGCGGGACGACGGCTTCGTCGTCCCGGACCAGGCGGACACCGTGTACTGACCGACGCGAGGGACTGCGCACCGGCTACAGGAAGGTGTGGCCTTCCCCGCGGTATGTCGGGACGGTCGCCGTCACCGCATCCCCCTCGATCAGATGCAGCACGTCGAAGCGCTCGCACAGCTCACCGGCCTTGGCGTGCCGGAACCACACCTTGTCGCCGATCAGCAGGTCGTCGGCGGCGGAGCCGAGCAGCGGGGTCTGCACCTCGCCCGGCCCCTCCTGGGGGTCGTAGCGCAGCCCCTCGGGCAGGTGCGGGACGGGCAGCCGGTCGCTGCCGGGCGCACCCGAGGCGGGGTAGCCGCCGCCGAGGACCGTGACGACCCCGACCCCGGGCCGGCGTACGACGGGCTGGGCGAACAGGGCCGCCGGACGCCCGCTGAACGAGGTGTAGTTGTCGAACAGCCGCGGCACGTACAGCCCCGAGCCGGCGCCGATCTCGGTGACGGCGTCCTCCGCGGCGGTGTGCTGCACACTGCCGGTGCCGCCGCCGTTGACGAACTCCAGATCCGGCACGACGGCCCGCACCGCCCGCACCACCTCGCCGCGCCGCTCGGCGAGCTCCCGGCGGGCCGTCGCCTGCATGAGCCGTACGGCACGCGACCGCAGCGGCCGCCCGGCGACGGAGTCCCCGACGCCCGCGATATGGCCCTCGTACGCCATGATCCCCACGACCTTGAACCCCGGCCGGCGGGCCACGAGCCGGGCCATGTCGGCGACCTGGGCGGGCGAGTGCAGCGGCGAGCGACGCGCCCCGACGCGCACCCGCCCCCCGAGCAGCTTCAGGGAGGTGTCCAACTCCAGGCAGACCCGGATGACTTCACGCCCGCCGTCGCGGGCCTCGTCGATGAGCCTCAGCTGCGCGGGATCGTCGATCATGACGGTCACGGCGGCGGCCAGCTTCGGGTCGGAGGCCAGCTCGGCGAAGCGGGCGCGGTCCGCGGACGGATAGGCGAGCAGGATGTCGTCGAAGCCGCCGCGCGCCAGCCACAGGGACTCGGCGAGGGTGAACGACATGATGCCCGCGAACCCGTCCCGCGCGAGGACCCGCTCCAGCAGGGCCCGGCAGCGGACGGACTTGCTGGCGACCCGGATCGGCTTGCCGCCCGCGCGGCGCACGAGATCGTCCGCGTTGGCGTCGAAGGCGTCCAGGTCCACGATGGCGAGAGGGGCGTCGAGATGGGCGGTGGCCCGGTCGTAACGGACTCGGTCGGCGGCGCGCGCAGTCATGAACGAAGCCTGCCAGACAGGATTACCGCAGGGTAGGGGGACGTTCCGGGCAGATGCCTCGTGCTCGCGGACTGGTTCCCGTATCGACAGGGGCAGCCCGTAGAGTGACGCGCACGTACGGCGGATCGGCGGCGGTTGCACATGCATCCGGATGCCGGTCCGTTCGTGCGGGTATGCGTGCCCGGGACGGACTGGCCCGGCGTCGACCGGTTGAGCGCAAGGACGACGGCCCGCGTACAGGTAGACGGCCCGGGCGCGAGGAAACGGGGGGCGCATGAGCACCGAAGCGCAGCACGCCTCCATTCCGCCGCGCCCGTCCGAGCCGCCGACGGTCGGGTCGTCGCCGTCGGAGAGCCGCCCGCAGGACGCCACCAGGGCCTCCGGCGGGGCGTGGTCCCCGTGGCGAGGCTCCGAACGCTTCGAGGCGTTCGGCCGCCGCACCCCCTCCACCGGCTCCACGGGGTCGACCACCGAAGCCGGGCCCGAACCCACGGGGGACGGTGTCGCGGGGGGCGAGCCCTGGTCGAGTCCGCAGACCCCGCCCCCGCCGCCGGCCTCGGCCCGCTTCCCGGACGCCCCTCCGGCATCCGGCCCCGAGGAAGACCGCGACGAGGCCGGCACGCCCGCACCGGGCACCGCCGCCGTCCCCCCGCGCCCGAGCCACCGCCCCACACCTCCGCCCGGCACCACCCCCGCGGAAACCGCCCAGGAATCCACCGCACGCCTACGCCCGATCCCCCCGACCACGGCGGACGCTCCCGCCGGCTCGGCCACGCGACCGGGACCGCCGTCTGCCGACCCACGCCGCCGTGCCGATTGGCCTGCCGGCCGGATGTCCTCTGCGCGCGCGGCTTCGGGTTCTGGTTCGGCTGTTCCGCCGAGTCCGGATGGTTCGGCGGGTTCGGGTGCGCGGTCGGGGGTGCCGTCTGCCGACCCGCGGCGCCCCGCTGAGCCGGCCGCCGCTTCCGTGCCTCCTGCCCGTCCGGCGGGGAGCCCCGACGGTGCGACCACGCCTCCGGTTACGGCCGGCCCGGCTCCCGCGCGGCGCCCCGGCTCGACTGCCGGGCCCATGCCACCTGCCCGTCCGACTTCCCGCCCCGGTGCGGCCGCGCAGCCGTCCGGCAGCACCCCGCCGCCGGCGGAAGCCCGCCAGGGCACGGGCACGCCGCCGCCCCGCCCGGCCGCTGCCCCTGCCCAGCCGAACCACCGGCCCGGCTCGACCACGTCGGTGCCGCCTGCCCGGCCCGGCTCGGCCCCCGGCGGGGCCACACCTCCCATGCCCGCAACGCGCCCGAGCTCCGGTCACGTGTCGCAGTCGCCGCCCATGCCGCCCTTGCCGAGCAGTCGGGTGGAGGGTGGGGGCGCGGCGCCCGACCCGGCGCTTTCCTGGAGTGCTCCGGGGGCGCCCGGTGGAGGGCTCGGGGGTGGGCGGCCGGTGGTGTCGTTCGGGGAGCCCGAGGGGTATGACGAGCGGGTCCGCCCGCGGCCGCTCGGGCGGCGGCTGCGTTCGCGCACCGTCGCCGTCGCCGCCTGTTTCGTGCTCGGCCTGGGTCTCATCGGCGGGGCCGTCACCGGGAGCTGGCTGGTCGGCGGCTCCGGGGACGGCGGCGGGCAGGGCACGTTCGCCGCGGCCGGGAGCCTGTGGCACAGCGTGCCCGTGGACGGGCTGTTCCCGCGCACCGTGCAGGGCACGGGCGCCGGACCCGGCGGCGCCGACCGGACCTGGATCCGCATCGCCGTCGCACCGGACAGCGGCTGCAAGAACGCGTTCGACCCGCTGCTGCAGAAGGCCCTCGCGCCGGTCGGCTGCCAGCGGCTGCTCCGCGCCACCTACACCGACGCCACCCAGAGCTTCGTCACCACCGTCGGCCTCCTCTTCACCGAGGGCGACGCCGCATCCATGACCTCCCTCGCCAAACGCTTCCAGAGCCAGGGCCTCGGCACCCGCACCGACCTCATGCCCCGTCCCTACGCCGCGAAGAACACCGCCGCCGCCCGCTTCGGCAGCAAGCAGCGCGCCTCCTGGACCGTCTCCGTCCTCACCGACGCCCCCGTCGTCGTCTACGCCGTCTCCGGCTGGGCCGACGGCCGCAGCGTCGACACCCCGGTCCCCGCCGAGCAGGCCACCCAGGCGGGCGCCACCGCGGCCCCCGCCCAGGCAGGCCTCGGCAACGAGGCCCAGGGCCTCGCCGACCGCATCGAACGGGCCCTGCGCAAAGACGTCACCTCGCCCACGGAGAACGCCTCGTGACGCGCCGCATCGCAGGCCTGAGCGTCCTGCTCGCCGCCGCCCTCGCCCTCGTGCCGTCCACCGTCGCGCACGCCGACGGCATCCGCGCCCAGCAGTGGGCCCTCGACGCCATGCACACCCAGCAGGCCTGGCAGACCACCAAGGGCAGGGGCATCACCGTCGCCGTCCTCGACACCGGCGTCGAGGCCGACCACCCCGACCTCGTCGGCAACGTCCTGCCCGCCAAGGACATGATCGGCTTCGGGGCCCGGCAGGGGGACCGGGCATGGGCCCGGCACGGCACCGCCATGGCCGGCATCATCGCCGGGCACGGACACGGCCCCGGCGACGGCGACGGCGTCATGGGCATCGCCCCCGAGGCGAAGATCCTGCCGGTGCGGGTGATCCTCGAGGACGGCGACACCGCCCGCGGCAAGGCCCGCTCCACCCGCGGCAACGCCCTCGCGGAAGGCATCCGCTGGGCCACCGACCACGGCGCCGACGTCATCAACCTCTCCCTCGGCGACGACTCCGCCTCCGCCCACCCCGAACCCGCCGAGGACGAAGCCGTCCAGTACGCCCTGAAGAAGAACGTGACCGTCGTCGCCTCGGCCGGCAACGGCGGAGACAAGGGCGACCACGTCTCCTACCCCGCCGCCTACCCGGGTGTCATCGCCGCGACCGCCGTCGACCGCTTCGGCGTCCGCGCCTCGTTCTCCACCCGCCGCTGGTACGCCACCGTCAGCGCCCCCGGCGACAAGATCGTCATCGCCGACCCCGACCACAAGTACTACGAGGGCTGGGGGACCAGCGCCGCCTCGGCGTTCGTCTCGGGCGCGGTCGCCCTCATCAAGGCCGCCCACCCGGGTCTGACCCCCGCCCAGATCAAGCAGCTCCTGGAGGACACGGCCCGCAACCCTCCCGCCGGCGGCCGAGACGACTCCCGCGGCTTCGGCCTGATCGACCCGGCCGCCGCGATCAAGGCCGCCGGCCACCTCGAACCCAAGAGCCTGCGGGCGGCGTCGTACGGCGAGAAGTACTTCGGCCCAGGACCCGACGAGTCCAAGTCCGGTGACGGCACCAGCGATTGGGCGGCCCCGCTCGCGGGCAGCCTCGGCGGGGTCCTGCTCGTCGCGGCGGTCGTCCTGTGGCGTGGCCGCCGCCCGCGCTTCGACGGCTTCTGAGCCGCCGGCCCGTCACTCCGGGACGGACGCGGAGGGCGAAGCGGAAGCGGACGCGGCGCCCCCCGCCAGCGCCGAAACCGCCGCCTTCGCCGCCGACTCGACCAGCGAAATCCCCTTCACCTGCGTCGAGTTGCCCTTGGACAGCACCGCCACCAGGAGGCCGCGGCCGTCGGCCGTCACCCGCCCGATGCTGTTGATGTCCCACAGCCCGGTCGTGCTGCGCGGCAGCCAGCCGTTCTTCAGCGCCCAGGCGGAGCCGTCGGCCGCCGCCGACA
Source organism: Streptomyces sp. NPDC001492 (assembly GCF_053597275.1). Taxonomy (NCBI): domain Bacteria; kingdom Bacillati; phylum Actinomycetota; class Actinomycetes; order Kitasatosporales; family Streptomycetaceae; genus Streptomyces; species Streptomyces sp. NPDC001492. The sequence continues at coordinate 12,402 of NZ_JBSFHW010000053.1, forward strand.
CGCCCCAGCGCTGGTCGGCCTCGACCTGCCCCATCAGCCCCCGCAGATACGTCCGCGAGGACTCGCTCAGCTCCGAATCGTCCCCGAACACCTGCCGCAGCAGCGTGAGTTGATCGGCCGCCGTGGTCTGCGTCAGCCCCCACAGCATGCCGTCGCCGCCCTCGGTGTCCGTGAGCCCCAGGCGCTTGTTCGCGGCGTCGAGCCCCTCCGCCTGGCCGATGGTCCGCCACAGCGCGGACGCGGCGGTGTTGTCGCTGTTCTCTATCATCGTGGTGGCGTACGACTTCTCGCTCGCCGTGAGGTGCCTGCCCGCGTCCTGCGCCTGGAGCAGCAGCACCGCCAGGATGTCGACCTTGACGATGCTCGCCGTGTCGAACGCGCCGTTCCCGTACGAGGCGCTCTCGCCCGAGTCCAGGTCGAGCACCGCCACCGACACCTTCGCGCCGTCCTCGACGGACACCGGCTTCAGGGCCTTTGCCAGCAGCGCGTCGTAGTCCACCGCCGGCTCCGCCACAGGTTCCACAACATCCTCCCCGTCCGCCGTGGCCGAGGTGGAGGCCGACGCCGTCCCCGACGACGATACGGGGCTCGCACCGGAGTGCGCGTGAGCCTTCACATACACGGTCCCGGCGGCCGTGGCGCCGACGACGGCCACGACGGCGAGGGCGGTGTGGAGCAGGGTGCGCGTCCCGGAGGGACGAACGCGGCGGCTGCGAGGGGCTCTGGGGGACTCCATCCCGCGATGCTGGAGGCGGCGACTGTGCGCCCCGTTAGACGGAAGTTAGATGTGTGTCAGGGAAATCCGAGAAACCTGTGAACCGTGTGAACCAGCGGTTTCCGGGAGCGCACAAGCCCAGCAGCATCCCGCCGATATCCGCCCGATAGGGTCGGTGACCGTGGCGAACAAGAACATTCCCGACTCCGGCTTCTCCGACGACGACGGCACCGCCGACCCCCGGCTGGCCGCCGCGCTCACCGCATGGGCCGAGGACCGCACCGCCGTGGGCCCCGTCCTGGAGGCACTCAAGGGCGCCCGGCTGCTCGTCCCCGTGGTGGCCGTCCTCGGCGAGGTCGAGGAGGACGAGAACGGGCTGCGCCGCGAGAAGACCAGCGACATGGCCGTACCGACCCTCAAGGCCGGGTCCCGCACCGCCCTGCCGGCCTTCACCTCCACCGACTCCCTGGCCCGCTGGGACCCGGCGGCCCGCCCCGTCGCCGTACCCCTGCACCAGGCGCTGCAGGCCGCCGCGCACGAGAAGGCGGACACGGTGGTACTGGACCTGGCCGGACCCGTGCCCTTCGAACTGACGGGCTCCGCGCTGCTCGCGCTCGCCGAGGGCCGTACGACGGACGACCCGCTCGCCGACCCCGCCGTACGGGAGGCGGTACGGACCGCGGTCGCCGCCGAGCCCGCCGTGCTGCGCGCCCACCTCGGGCCCGGCCAGGCCGACGGCACCCTCGCCCTCGTGCTGGACGAGTCCGCCGCACCCGCCGAGGCCGCCCGTGCCGTCGCCGAGCGCCTCGCCGCCGACGAAACACTGAGGGCCCGCCTGGTGCGCGGCCTCGACCTGGCACTGCTGCCGGCCGGGGCGACGCCGCCGGGCGAGCCCTTGTACGTACGGTGATCGACTAGCCGTAAACGGGACCCGTGTACTTCTCGCCCGGCCCCTGGCCCGGCTCGTCCGGCACCAGCGAGGCCTCGCGGAACGCCAGCTGCAGCGACTTCAGGCCGTCGCGCAGCGGCGCCGCGTGGAAGGAGCTGATCTCGGTCGTGGACGCGTCCAGCAGACCGGCCAGCGCGGTCACCAGCTTGCGGGCCTCGTCCAGGTCCTTGTACTTGTCGCCCTCCTCGGTCAGGCCCAGCTTCACCGCGGCGGCGCTCATCAGGTTGACGGCGACCGTCACGATCACCTCGACGGCGGGGACCTCGGCGATGTCGCGGGTCATGGCGTCGAAGTCGGCGGGGGACTCGGAAGACTCAGGAGGGGTGTCACTCATGCCCCACACGATAGGGCCCGGTGCAGGCCGGTTAGCACCACCCCCGGGTTGCTGCTAACCTTGTGTGACGACCGGCTGGACGCTCACGTGTCCGGCCCACAAGTGGAGGCTCCGATCTCCCACCTGACTGTCCTCCGGGACGGCAGGTCACCCCGGTCAGGCGGCCACCATCGTTCCGTACGGACGATGGAGTCGCCCGAAAGCGCGCCCCGCGTCATCGCGGCGGTGCTCCGGTAGTGCATTGGAGCCCCGCCTGTGATCGTCCGGGGCATTTTTCATGCTCTGGCGCGGTTAGGTCTGACGAAAGAGACAAACGCGGCTGTCCGCCAGACCGCCGTGTGGTGCTAACCGAGGAGGATCCATCAGCGCCGAGCCCCGCATCAACGACCGGATTCGCGTTCCCGAGGTGCGACTTGTCGGTCCCAGTGGCGAGCAGGTGGGCATTGTCCCGCTGGCCAAGGCACTGGAGCTTGCGCAGGAGTACGACCTGGACCTGGTCGAGGTCGCGGCGAACGCCCGTCCGCCCGTGTGCAAGCTCATGGACTACGGGAAGTTCAAGTACGAGTCGGCCATGAAGGCCCGTGAGGCGCGCAAGAACCAGGCGCACACGGTCATCAAGGAGATGAAGCTCCGGCCGAAGATCGACCCGCACGACTATGACACCAAGAAGGGTCACGTCGTCCGGTTCCTCAAGCAGGGCGACAAGGTCAAGATCACGATCATGTTCCGTGGTCGCGAGCAGTCCCGGCCCGAGCTGGGCTACCGACTGCTGCAGCGTCTCGCGGAGGACGTCCAGGACCTCGGTTTCGTGGAGTCGAACCCGAAGCAGGACGGCCGAAACATGATCATGGTCCTCGGTCCGCACAAGAAGAAGACCGAGGCGATGGCCGAGGCCCGCCAGGCGCAGGAAGCCCGCAAGGCAGAAGCGAAGGCCAACCCCGGCAAGTCGCAGAACGCCGCGGAGACCGAGAACGCCGTGGAGACCGAGGCACCTGCCGAGGCTTCCGCCGAGGCGTGATCCCGGGGGACGCAGGTCCCCAGGATGTAACCGAAACACGAACGACGCTCCACCGTGCCCGGTTTCGCGACCGGGCACCGGAGCGCCACCGACGAGGAGAGAACGGCGCTATGCCGAAGAACAAGTCGCACAGCGGTGCCAGCAAGCGCTTCAAGGTCACCGGCTCCGGCAAGGTGCTCCGTGAGCGCGCCGGCAAGCGCCACCTGCTCGAGCACAAGTCGTCCCGCGTGACGCGTCGCCTGACCGGCAACGCCGAGATGGCCCCGGGCGACGCCGCGAAGATCAAGAAGCTTCTCGGCAAGTGACGTGAGCGGCGCCTGATCGTTCGATCGCCGAGCGCCGTACGTCTGGACCGGGACCCAATCGTTTCCGGGCCGTGTGAGTCCAACCACGGCCCCGCTACAAGGAGTTAACAAGTGGCACGCGTCAAGCGGGCAGTCAACGCCCACAAGAAGCGCCGGGCGATCCTCGAGCAGGCCTCCGGCTACCGCGGTCAGCGTTCGCGCCTGTACCGCAAGGCCAAGGAGCAGGTCACCCACTCGCTGGTCTACAACTACAACGACCGCAAGAAGCGCAAGGGTGACTTCCGCCAGCTGTGGATCCAGCGCATCAACGCCGCTGCCCGCGCCAACGGCATCACGTACAACCGCTTCATCCAGGGTCTGAAAGCCGCGAACGTCGAGGTCGACCGCAAGATCCTGGCCGAGCTGGCCGTCAACGACGCCACCGCGTTCGCCGCGCTGGTCGAGGTTGCGCAGAAGGCCCTTCCGGCCGACGTCAACGCCCCCAAGGCGGCCTGACGCCTGGCTCTGAGCCGACGTGACATGAGGGACCCGCAGGCCTGAGGGCTTGCGGGTCCTGTTGTGTAGTTTTCCGAAAGTGAGCCCCATGCCCTCCGCCAGCCCCGAGCTGATCTCTCCCCGTTCCCCCCGTGTCCTGGCCGCCCGGCGGCTCGCCCGGCGGAACTTCCGGAGCAAGGAGCGGCTGTTTCTCGCCGAGGGGCCGCAGGCCGTGCGGGAGGCGGCGGCCTACGGGGACACGTTGGCCGAGCTGTTCGCGACGGTCGAGGCCGCCGAACGGTACGCCGACATCATCGGCGAGGCACGAGCCACCGGCGCCCAGGTGCATCTCGCGGCCGATGACGTGATCGCCGACATCTCGACGACCGTCACGCCACAGGGGCTCGTCGGGATCTGCCGGTTCATCGACACGCCCTTCGCGGAGATCCTGGCCGCCGAGCCGAAGCTGGTGGCCGTACTCGCCAACGTGCGCGACCCGGGGAACGCCGGGACCGTGCTGCGGTGCGCCGATGCCGCCGGCGCCGAGGCCGTCGTACTGACCGACGCGTCCGTCGACCTCTACAACCCCAAGGCCGTACGGGCCTCCGTGGGCTCGCTGTTCCATCTGCCCGTCGCCGTCGGCGTCCCGGTCGAGGACGCGGTCGAGGGGCTCAAGCGGGTCGGTGTGCGGATCCTCGCCGCCGACGGGGCCGGCACCGACGACCTCGACGACGAGCTCGACAAGGGCACCATGGGCGGACCGACCGCCTGGGTGTTCGGGAACGAGGCGTGGGGGCTTCCGGAGGAGACCCGCGCACTCGCGGACGCCGTGGTGCGCGTCCCGATCCACGGGAAGGCCGAGAGCCTGAACCTCGCCACCGCGGCCGCCGTATGTCTGTATGCGTCGGCCCGTGCGCAGCGCGCCTCCACAGGGTGCCGTTCCGTCACTGACAGCTAGTAGGGTGACCAGCTCGGGGGCCACCTGCGCCGTCTGAAGGGTGGGTTTGCGGGGAATGAGTGTCGGCACGAGCAGGGCACGGGGATCACGGGACGCGCGGCGCGCACCCGCGCCCCGGCACGGTGATCTCGCCGAGCTCGGCATCGACCCCGACCAACTGCCCGACGGCCTCGTCGTCGCCGACGAGCACGGCCACGTCATCTGCTTCAACGCCGCCGCCGAGCGCATCTCCGCCGTCCCCGCCCGGGACGCCCTCGGGCAGCGGCTGGAGAAGGCGCTGCCGTTAGAGGACCTGGAAGGGCGGCGCTGGTGGCAGCTGACCGACCCGTACGGCGGGCTCGCCATTCGCCGGCGGCAGCCCGAGCGGAATCTGCTGCTTCCCGGTGGACGGGAGGTCCTCGTATCGGCCCGGTACGTCCGCAGTGAACCCACCGGTCCGGTCCGCCGTGTCGTCGTCTCGCTGCGCGACACCGAGGCCCGCCGCCGCACCGAGCGCAGCCACGCGGAGCTGATAGCGACCGTGGCCCATGAACTCAGGTCGCCCCTGACCTCCGTCAAGGGCTTCACCGCCACGCTCCTCGCCAAGTGGGAACGGTTCACCGACGACCAGAAGCGGCTGATGCTGGAGACCGTCGACGCCGACGCCGACCGGGTCACCCGGCTCATCGCCGAGCTGCTGGACATCTCGCGGATCGACAGCGGACGGCTGGAGGTGCGGCGCCAGCCCGTCGACATCGGCGCGGCCGTGGGACGGCACATCCAGGCGTACGTCGCCGCCGGACAGCCCGCCGACCGGTTCCTGCTCCGCATCGAGCAGCCGCTGCCCTCGCTGTGGGCCGACCCCGACAAGATCGACCAGGTGCTCAGCAACCTGCTGGAAAATGCGGTGCGGCACGGCGAGGGAACCGTCACGATTGACATCACGGCCACGGCGTCCCCCCGAGAGGACGAGGACACCGGCACGTCGCTCACGGTGAGCGACGAGGGGCCCGGCATCCCGGAGGAGTCCATGAACCGCGTCTTCACCCGCTTCTGGCGGGGCAGCAAGCGCGGCGGCACGGGCCTCGGGCTCTACATCGTCAAGGGCATCGTCGAGGCCCACGGCGGCACCATCACGGTCGGCCGCGGCTCCCAGGGCGGCGCCGAGTTCCGATTTACGTTGCCCGTGGCGGCCCCGGCATATCTCACCTGAGAGCCGGAGAGCGGCCCACGGGCGCATTCGTACACCTCCACCCCGTTAGACTCGGCCTTTGGCACCTTTGTGTCCCATGGACGGCCCTCTGACCTCTGTGTGAGTCGGTGACGGGGACCTTCAGCCAGCCAATCGGAAGCACGGGAAGAGATGTCGGCACCGAATAAGTCGTACGACCCGGTAGAGGTCGAGGCCTTGAAACCGGAAGAGATCGAGCGCATGCGGGACGAGGCGCTCGCCGCCTTCGCAGCCGCGGACTCCCTCGACGCGCTCCAGGAGGCCAAGGTCGCCCACACCGGCGGCACCTCCCCGCTGGCCCTCGCCAACCGCGAGATCGGCGCCCTGCCCCCGCACGCCAAGGCCGCCGCCGGCAAGCTGGTCGGCCAGGCCCGCGGCGCCGTCAACAAGGCGCTCGCCGGCCGCCAGGCCGAGCTGGAGGCCGAGCGGGACGCGCGCGTGCTGGTCGAGGAGTCGGTGGACGTCACGCTGCCGTACGACCGCGTACCGGCCGGCGCCCGCCACCCCCTGACCACCCTCTCGGAGCGCATCGAGGACGTCTTCGTGGCCATGGGCTACGAGGTCGCCGAGGGCCCCGAGATCGAGGCCGAGTGGTTCAACTTCGACGCGCTCAACATCGGCCCGGACCACCCGGCCCGCGGTGAGCACGACACCTTCTTCGTCGAAGGCCCCAAGGGCGGCACCGAGTCCGGTGTCGTGCTGCGCACCCACACCTCGCCGGTCCAGATCCGCTCGCTGCTCAGCCGTGAGCTGCCGGTCTACGTGATCTGCCCGGGCCGGGTGTACCGCACCGACGAGCTGGACGCCACGCACACCCCCGTCTTCCACCAGGTCGAGCTGCTCGCCGTGGACGAGGGCCTGACCATGGCCGACCTCAAGGGCACCCTGGACCACATGGTCCAGTCGCTGTTCGGCGAGGGCATGAAGACCCGGCTGCGGCCCAACTTCTTCCCCTTCACCGAGCCGTCCGCCGAGATGGACATGGTCTGCTACGTCTGCCGCGGCGACTCCGTCGGCAACCCCGACCGCCCCTGCCGCACCTGCTCCTCCGAAGGCTGGATCGAGCTCGGCGGCTGCGGCATGGTCAACCCGCGGGTGCTCACCGCCTGCGGCGTCGACCCGGAGAAGTACAGCGGCTTCGCCTTCGGGTTCGGCATCGAGCGGATGCTGATGTTCCGCCACAACGTCGAGGACATGCGAGACATGGTCGAGGGTGACGTCCGGTTCACCCGGCCGTTCGGGATGGAGATCTGATGCGGGTCCCGCTTTCTTGGCTGCGGGAGTACGTCGACCTGCCGGCGACGGAAACCGGCCGTGACGTCCAGGAGAAGCTCGTCTCCGCCGGGCTCGAGGTGGAGACCGTCGAGCACCTCGGCACCGACCTCAAGGGCCCGCTCGTCGTCGGCAAGGTGCTGACCATCGAGGAGCTGACGGAGTTCAAGAAGCCGATCCGCTTCTGCACCGTCGACGTCGGCCAGGCCAACGGCACCGGCGAGCCCCAGGAGATCGTCTGCGGCGCCCGCAACTTCGCCGTCGGCGACAAGGTCGTCGTCGTGCTCCCGGGCGCCACCCTGCCCGGCGGCTTCTCGATCTCCGCGCGCAAGACCTACGGCAAGACCTCCCACGGCATGATCTGCTCCAGCGACGAGCTGGGCATGGGCGACGACGGCACCAAGGGCATCATCGTGCTGCCGCCCGAGGCCGAGGTCGGCAAGGACGCCATCGAGCTGCTCGAACTGGTCGACGAGGTCCTGGACATCGCCGTCACCGCCAACCGCGGCGACTGCCTGTCCATCCGTGGCGTCGCCCGCGAGACCGCCATCGCCTACGGCCTGCCGCTGCGCGACCCGGCCCTGATCGACGTACCCGGCCCGAACGCGTTCGGCTACCCGGTCCAGGTCTCCGACCCGCTCGGCTGCGACCGCTTCACCGCGCGCACGGTCACCGGGCTCAGCCCCGAGGCACGCTCCCCGATCTGGCTGCAGCGCCGGCTGCAGAAGGTCGGCATGCGGCCGGTCTCCCTCGCCGTCGACGTCACCAACTACGTGATGATGGAGCTCGGCCAGCCGCTGCACGCCTACGACCGCTCCCTGGTCCAGGGCACCATCGGCGTGCGCCGCGCCGAGCAGGGCGAGAAGCTCGTCACGCTCGACGGAGTCACCCGCACCCTGGACGCCGAGGACCTCGTCATCACCGACGACCGCGGCCCCATCGGTCTCGCGGGTGTCATGGGCGGCGCCAACACCGAGATCGCCGACCACGACGACACCGAGAAGTCCACGAGCGACGTCGTGATCGAGGCCGCCCACTTCAACGCGGTCTCCATCGCACGCACGGCCCGCCGCCACAAGCTGTCCTCGGAGGCGTCCCGCCGCTTCGAGCGCGGCGTCGACCCGCAGGCCGCGGCCGCCGCCGCACAGCGCACGGTCGACCTGCTGGTGCTGCTCGCGGGCGGCACCGCCGAGGCCGGCGTCACCGAGGTCATCGCGCCGTCGGCCCCCCACACCATCACCGTCCCCGCCAACCACCCGGACAAGGTGGCGGGCGTCGACTACGGCCGCGAGACCGTTGTACGGCGGCTGCAGGAGATCGGCTGCGACGTGTACGGGCAGGACGAGCTGATCGTCACCGTGCCGTCCTGGCGGCCCGACCTCCTCGAGGCCAACGACATCGCGGAGGAGGTCATCCGCCTGGAGGGCTACGAGAACCTGCCCTCCACGCTGCCCAAGCTCCCCTCGGGCCGGGGCCTCACCCACCGGCAGCGGCTGCACCGCCGGGTCGGCCGCGCGCTGGCCGGGGCGGGCTATGTCGAGGCGCCCAACTATCCCTTCGTCAGCGAGCAGGTCTTCGACCAGCTGCTGCTGGAGGCCGACGACCCGAACCGCCGCGCCGTGAAGCTCACCAACCCGCTCAGCGACGAGGAACCCGCGCTGCGCACCTCGCTGCTGCCGGGGCTCCTTGGTGCCCTGCGGCGCAACAACGGCCGGGGCTCGCACGACCTCGCGCTGTTCGAGACCGGGCTGGTGTTCCTCCCGCGCGAGCAGCAGAGGACCGCCGTCGCCCTGCCCGTCGACCGGCGTCCCACCGACGAGGAGATCGCCGAGCTGAACGCCGCGCTGCCCGAGCAGCCCCGCCACATCGCCGTCGTCCTCGCGGGCGCCCGCGAGCAGGCCGGCTGGTGGGGCAAGGGCCGTCCGGCGGACTGGGCCGACGCGGTCGAGGCGGGTCGCGTCGCCGCGCGCGAAGCCGGTGCCGAACTGATCGTCCGCAAGGGGCAGTACGGTCCCTGGCACCCCGGCCGCTGCGCCGAACTCGTGGTCGTCGTCGACGGCACGGAGACGGTCGTCGGCCACGCGGGTGAGCTGCACCCGCGCGTGGTGAAGGCCCTCGGGCTGCCCGAGCGCACCAGTGCGATGGAGATCGACCTGGATGTGCTGGAGCAGGTCGGCAACGACACCCCGCAGGCGCCGGGCATCTCCACGTTCCCGGTGGCCACTCAGGATGTCGCCCTGGTCGTGGACAAGTTCGTGCCGCACGCCGAGGTCGAAGCCGCGCTGCGGGACGGGGCGGGTGAACTCCTGGAAGCGATCCGGCTGTTCGACGTGTACGAGAACGCAGAGCAGCTGGGCGAGGGGAAGAAGTCGCTGGCCTACGCGCTGCGGTTCCGGGCGCCCGACCGGACGCTGACCGTTGACGAGGCGTCTGCGGCTCGGGACGCGGCGGTTGCCCTCGCGGGCGAGCGTGCGGGAGCGGTGCTTCGGGGCTAGTTCGCCCAAGGGGCGGGGAGCTGTTGCTTCGTTGGCGGCTGCGGGACTTCTGTGGCTTGTCGCGCCCACGCGGCGGTAGCCGCAAATCCAACACAGCCCCGCGCCCTTTGGGGCGCATCAGCCCCCCTACCTGCATAAATGCAGGTGGCCTGGAGGTTGTCACTCGTTCGGGTGGCAACCTCGGGTGATCTGGCCCTGTCGGGCCATGCCGTGGACAGAATCGGACCGGCCTTTCGGGGTCGGTCCGTCTGTGCTTCAGGGCCTGAGTGGGGGGGCCAATCGGCATGATCCGCATCAAGGCTGGTGTTCCGCGCGGGGCGGGGCGGCCGCCGTTGCGCCGGGTGCTCGCGATGGGGCTGCCCGCGATGTGGGGCGCCATGGCGATCACGTACAAGCTGGCCTGTCCGCTCGCCCAGCAGAACGGGCTGGGGGCGCGCATCGGCACCAGTGCCGTCTTCTTCGCGGTGGGGACCGGGCTGGTACTCCACGTCCGGCATGTGCTGCTGCGCGAGCTCAGAGAGGTCCGGCAGGTCGCGGGTGCCGCGCAGAATGTGCTCCTGCGGCCGCTGCCGCCGCGGATCGACGGGCTGAACATCGCCGCGGCCCAGCTGTCCGCGGACCGCTGCGCGGCCATCGGCGGGGATCTGTACGAGGTCATCGCCACCGAGCACGGTGTGCGGGTCGTGATGGGCGATGTGCGCGGGCACGGGCTCGCCGCCATCGGTACGGTCGCCGCCGTGCTCGGCAGCTTCCGCGAGGCCGTCCACGACGAGGCCGAACTCGGGAGTGTGCTGCGGCGGCTGGAGCGGGCGCTGGCCCGGCATCTGCGGGAACGGGCGCGCGCGGAGCACCCGTCGGCCGGAGCGGAGCCGGACAACCCGGTCGCCGAGGAGTTCGTCACCGTACTGCTGCTGGAGATCCAGCCGGACGGCGAGGTGCGCGTCCTCAACTGCGGGCACCCCTGGCCGTATCTGCTGGGTCCGGCCCGGGCCGAACTGCTGACCCGGGCCGAACCGCTCCCTCCCCTCGGGCCGTTCCCGTTGCCCGCCGAGCTGCCGGCTCTCCCGTGCGGCCGGCTGCTGCCCGGCGAGGCGCTGTTCCTGCACACGGACGGTGTCGAGGACGCCCGTGACGCACGTGGCCGGTTCTTTCCGCTGCCGGCCGCGCTCGCCGAGGCCGTGGGTGCCGGACCGGTCTCCCCGCAGTCGGTACTGCGCGCCGTCTTCGGCGGGTTGCTGCGCCACGCAGGGGGAAGACCCGCCGACGACGTCGCGCTGCTGGTCCTACGCAACGACCGCCGCCACGCCGTACGCCCCCCGCTGCTTTTAAGGGGCGCGGGGAACTGCGCGACAAGCCACGACGGACCCGCAGCCGACCATGCGCCTTGAACGCCACGGCGTTTGGTCCGCACCGCCAAGCTGCCGCCGGCGCACCGTCCGCCCCGCCACGGAGTGTCGGGCAGGCAGCTGGGCGGACGGCGCGGAAGCGGGCCGCCGCACTGTACGAGGGGGAGCCGGCGGCCCGGCCGGCCTCTTGCGAGGCATTTCAGTCAACCGGCTGGAAACTCTCCGCGACAGTGCGCGTACGCTGCGGATTCGGGCACTCCGTTCACACCCCGTGTGAAGGCGTTCGCACTACGCTGACGGACACCGAGCGATCCGGGGGGCACCCATGCAGCCCAACACTCTGCTCGACGCGATCCTGGACGAGGCAGGGATCTCGCATGCGGGGCTGGCGGCACACGTCAATCAGGCGGGGCGGGCGCGCGGCCTCGCGCTCCGGTACGAACACACCGCCGTCGCACGGTGGTTGAAGGGGCAGCGGCCCCGAGGTCAGGTGCCCGACCTGATCTGCGAGGTGCTCGCGGGACGGCTGCACCGTCCGGTCACCCTCGACGACATCGGCCTCGGGGTGCCCGGCGAGCCGTCCACCCCGCACGGCACCTCGCTGTCCGGCTTCGTCGAGCGCGCCACCGCCCTGTGGCGCTCCGACGAGCAGCAGCGCCCGCACATCCTGGGCGCCCCCGCGGTCACCGGCACGCCCGCCGTCATGCCCGTGTGGGAGTGGGAGAACCCGCCCGAGGACGTGGATGTCTCGCGCGGCGGCCGGCACCGGGTCACCGCCTCGGACATCGAGATGCTGCGCGCGGCCCGCACCCACTACGAGCAGATGTACCGCAAGGCGGGCGGCATAGCGACCCGCACCCGGATCGTCGGGTTCCTCAATGCCGAGGCCGCCCCGCTGCTGCGCGGCAGCTACACCGACGCCACCGGCCGCCAACTGCACCGGGCCACGGGCGGTTTGGTGGCCATCGCGGGCATCTGCGCGTACGACTCCGACGCACACGGGCTCGCCCAGCGCTACTTCCACCAGGCGCTCAGGCTGGCGAAGGCCAGCGGGGACCGGGGACTTGGCGCCTATGTGATCGCGCTGCTGGTCAACCAGGCCCTGTTCATGCGGGAGTACCGTCAGGCGGTCGCCTTCGCGGAGGCCGCGCTGCGCGCCGCCGGCAAGCACATCACGCCCGCCCTCGCCTGCGATCTCTACGCGATGCAGGCCAAGGCGTACGCGCACCTGGGCGACAGTACGACCGCGCTGTCGTGCATCCGGCGTGCCGAGCAGGCCGCCGAACGCATCCGGCGCGGGTACGAACCCGACGAAACCGGCTATGTCCAGCCGGGCCTTGTCAACGTCCAGGTGGCGGAGGCACTGCTCAGCCTCGGTGAACTCGTGGCCGCGGGGGAGCACGCCGCGGCGGCGGTCGACAATCCGGCGCACGACCGCGGCCGGGTCCATCGGCTCGCCATGCTCAGCACGATCGAACTGCGCCAGGGCAACGCCGACAAAGCGGTGGCCACGGCGGTGCAGATGGCCGAACAGGCCCGCGGAATGGAGTCCCAGCGGCTGCGCGACAGACTCCGCGCGGTACGCGAGTACCTGGTGCGTAGCGGCTGTGCGGGCACCGCCGAAGCCGCCGAACTCATCGACGGCGCACTGCGCGTACCGCTGTAGGCAGCTTCCTGAGCACCGACACCCACAGTCCCTGCTGCGATATTGCCACTTACTCGACGGAAGGTGGCAGAACCGTGCAGTGGACGAAACAGAACGAACAAACCGTGTATGCAAACCGCTGGTTCACCGTCAACCTGGCAGATGTGGAACTGCCGGACGGGCGGCACCTGGACCACTTTCTGATACGGCTGCGGCCCGTCGCCGTGGCCACGGTGGTGAACGAGGCCAATGAAGTCCTCCTCCTGTGGCGCCACCGCTTCATCACCGACAGCTGGGGGTGGGAACTCGCTGCGGGCGTGGTCGAGGACGGCGAGGACATCGCCGTCGCGGCCGCCAGGGAACTCGAGGAAGAGACCGGCTGGCGACCGGGACCGCTGCAGCACCTCATGAGCGTCGAGCCGTCCAACGGCCTCACCGACGCCCGGCATCACATCTACTGGGCCGACGAGGGCGAGTACGTCGGACATCCCGTGGACGACTTCGAGTCGGACCGCCGGGAATGGGTCCCCCTCAAACTCGTCCCCGACATGGTCGCCCGCGGCGAGGTCCCGGCCGCCAACATGGCGGCCGCGTTACTGCTCCTGCACCACCTCAGGCTCGGGCAGGACGCCTGACCCTGATCCCCCCCCACCGCGCCCTTGTCCCTCAGTGGCCCAGGGCTTGCCATATCGTCACGACGAGCGCGCCCACTGCCGTCAGCGCCGCGACCGCGGGCAGCGGCCAGCGGGCGTGCTCCAGGGCGATGATCCGTGCGCTGAGATCGTCGACTTCCTTGTGTGTCTCCTCGGTGCGGTGGTTGAGCAGGGCCAGCCCTCCCTCGACGCGCGCGTAGGCGACATCGAGGCGGCGGCGTAACTCTGCGAGTTCTCCATGGACCACGGGATGCTCCGGGTCGGCGGTCACGAGTCCACTCCTTTCCGTAGTCGTCACATCCCTTGCATTGCGCATGGAGAGTCAACTCGCCTGGTGGGTGCGTGGGGAGCGTGTGCGACGGGCATATGCGGGCCCGACGCGCACACGGTGTGTGAATGACACGAGCCCGGCACTCCGAAGAGTGCCGGGCCCGCATCGGTCGCACTGTGTCATCAGCACCCTGGAACGGGCACTGTGCAAAACCCCCGTCGGCGTCAGCCGTAGGTGTAGAAGCCCGAGCCGGTCTTCCGGCCGAGCCGGCCCGCGTCGACCATGCGCTGGAGCAGCGGGGGAGCGGCGTACAGCGGCTCCTTGTACTCGGCGTACATGGAGTTGGCGATGGACACGATGGTGTCCAGGCCGATCAGGTCCGACAGCTTCAGCGGGCCCATCGGGTGGGCGCAGCCCATCTCCATGCCGTTGTCGATGTCCTCGCGGCCCGCGATGCCCGACTCGAACATGCGGATGGCGGACAGCAGATACGGCACGAGCAGCGCGTTGACCACGAACCCGGAGCGGTCCTGGGCGCGGATCGCGTGCTTGCCGAGCACCTTCTCCGCGAACAGCTGCGCCCGGCCGAGCGTGCCCTCGGAGGTGGTGAGCGCCGGGATCAGTTCGACCAGCTGCTGCACCGGGGCCGGGTTGAAGAAGTGGATGCCGACGACGTGGTCCGGGCGGGACGTGGCGACCGCCAGCTTCACCAGCGGGATGGAGGAGGTGTTGGAGGCCAGGATGGCGTCCGGGCGGGTCACCACCTGGTCGAGCACCTGGAAGATCTCCGTCTTCACCTGCTCGTTCTCGACGACGGCCTCGATCACCAGATCCCGGTCGGCGAACTCGCCCAGGTCGGTGGTGAAGCTCAGCCGCGCCTGCGTCTCGTCCCGCTCCTGCTCGGTGATCTTGCCCCGCTCGGCCGCCTTGCCCAGGGAGCTGAACAGCCGGGTCCGGCCGATCTCCAGGGCCTCCCCGGTGGTCTCGGCGACCTTGACGTCCAGTCCGGCCCGGGCACACACCTCGGCGATGCCCGCCCCCATCTGGCCACAGCCGACCACTCCGACGCGCGAGATGTCTCCCGTTGGGAAGTCCGTCACATCGACCCCTTCGCTGATCTACGAATCCGGCAGCGCCCCGGTGGTTCGGTGCCTGCTCCAAACCTGCACGTTACCTCCGGCGATCGTTGATCGATCGTTCGGGTCCGCGTGGCAGCCTGACGCGGGAGGCGGCCGGGGTCGAGAATCTCCCCCGGTCACGCACATCGGCGCATGGAGGTAGGGGAATGCTGCACCGTAGGTCTCGGCTGTCGCGGCGGGCGTTCGCAGCGACGGCCCTGTCGGCTCTTGTGGCGGGGGGCGGTGCAGTGGCGGCGAGTGCGGCGATGGCGGGCGGCGATCCCGGGCGCCGGGGGTCCGTGCGCGAGATGCGGGGCGTCTGGGTGGCGACCGTGGCCAACCGGGACTGGCCCTCCAAGCCGGGGCTGACCGCGGCCGAGCAGCGGGCCGAGCTGATCGCCATCCTGGACCGTGCCGTGCACAGCCGCCTCAACGCCGTGATGTTCCAGGTGCGCCCGACGGCCGACGCGCTGTGGCCCTCCCCGTACGAGCCCTGGTCGCAGGTGCTCACCGGCACCCAGGGCCAGGACCCGGGCTGGGACCCGCTGGGCACGGCGGTGCAGGAGGCCCACGCCCGCGGTCTGGAACTGCACGCCTGGTTCAATCCCTACCGCATCGCCAACACCACCGACGTGACGAAGCTGGTCGCCTCCCATCCCGCGCGCAAGCACCCGGAGTGGGTGGTGCCGTACGGCGGGAAGCTCTACTACAACCCGGGGCTGCCGAAGGTCCGAGCCTTCGTGCAGAACGCGATGCTCGACGCGGTGCGGAAGTACCCCGTGGACGGCGTCCACTTCGACGACTACTTCTACCCGTATCCCGTGACCGGCCAGACCTTCGACGACGACGCGGCCTACGCCCGGCACGGCAAGTCCTTCCCGGACCGGGACGCCTGGCGCCGCAACAACATCGACAAGCTGGTGGCCGAGACCGCCGCGCGGATCAAGCAGGTGCGGCCGGGCACGCGCTTCGGGATCAGCCCGTTCGGGGTGTGGCGCAACGCCGCCACCGACGCCCGCGGCTCCGACACCCGGGCGGGCGTGCAGACGTACGACGACCTGCACGCGGACACCCGCACATGGGTGCGGGAGAACTGGATCGACTACATCGCCCCGCAGGTCTACTGGAACATCGGCTTCGCCGCCGCCGACTACGCCAAGCTGCTGCCGTGGTGGTCGGAGGTCGCGCGCGGCACCGGGACGCAGGTGTACGTGGGGGAGGCCCTGTACAAGGCCGGCGACCCGGCCCAGGCGGCGCCCTGGCAGGACGTCGCCGAACTCTCCCGCCACCTCACCCTGGCCAAGGACCATCCGCAGGTGCGCGGACACATCTTCTTCGCGGCCAAGGACGTGGCGACGGACCGGATCGGCGCGATGGCACGGGTGGTCGCCGACCACTACCAGCAGCCGGCGAGGCCCCCGCGTTGATCCGCCTCCGGCGGATCGCTCAGTGTTGGATTTCCCTGTGGCGGATCTCGGTGTCCGGGCCCGGCGAGCAGATGCCCGTGTGCCCGTCCTCGAAGCGGACGCGGTAGGGAGGGTTCCCCTCCTGGCCCAGTACTTCGACGATCTCGCCGACCTTGTCGTGTTGGCCTACCACCCTGCCGTGCTGGACAAGCTGGTCGCCCACGGTTGCACGCATCTGTAGGGCCTCCTCACCAGGTGCGGGAGCAGCGGTCCGTGGCCTTGAGTCTACGGCGCGGGGCCACGGTTGGAACCGGCGCGTAGCTGCGCCGCTCAGCCCCGCGCCCGCTGCGTGACGGCGATGCACACCAGCACCGCCGCGGCCGTCAGCGGGGCGGCCACCGTCAGGTGCTCGCCCAGCAGCAGCACCGACCACACCAGTGTGAGCAGGGGTTGGGCCAACTGCAACTGGCTGGCCTTGGGAATGCCGATCGCCGCCATCCCCCGGTACCAGACGACCAGGCCGAGGAACTGCGAGCCCGCCGCCACCCACAGCAGCCCGGCCACGCTGTGCGCACTCAGCCGTACGGGTTCGTACGACAGCGCCAGCGCGGCGGCCGGCACGCTCAGCGGAAGGCACAGCACCAGCGCCCAGCCGATCACCTGCCAGCCCGGCATGACGCGGGCCAGCCGGCCGCCCTCGGTGTATCCGGCCGCGCACACCAGCAGGGCGCCGAACAGATACAGGTCCGCGGTGGTCAGCGCGCCGCCGCTCTGCTGCACCGTGAAGGCGACGACCGCGGCCGCGCCCACCAGGGCAGCCGTCCAGAAGGTGCGGGAGGGGCGGGTGCCCATGCGCAGCGCGGAGAACAGGGCGGTGGTGAGCGGGAGCAGGCCGACCACGACGGCGGCGTGCGCGGTGGTCGACGTCTGCAGGGCCAGTGTGGTCAGCAGCGGGAAGCCGACGACGACACCGGCGGCGACGACGGCCAGGCCCGCCAGGTGCCTGCGGCCGGGCAGCGGCACACGCAGGGCCAGCAGACAGGCCCCCGCGATCAACGCCGCGAGAACGCTGCGCACGGCCACCAGGGACCAGGGCCCGAAGCCCTCCAGGCCCCAGGCGGTGGCGGGGAAGGTGAGGGAGAAGGCGACCACGCCGAGGCCGGCCAGGAGGGTTCCGGAGCGACGGCTCGCCGCGGTCACCGGGGTGTCCGCGCCGGTCGGCCGGCTCTCGCCGACGACCGCTATCCGGCTGGGTGCAGTAGCGCTACTCTGTTCTCTCATGCAAGAGCGTAGCAGCGTCGGTGAACTGGTGAAACAGCTGCGAGGGGAACTGGACCGCTACTCCCCGGGAGGAAAGCTCCCGTCGAGCCGGTCCCTGGTCGAGCGGTTCCGGGTCAGTCCGGTGACCGTCTCGCGTGCCCTGGGGCAACTGGCCGCCGAGGGGCTGGTGGTGACCCGGCCGGGCGCCGGAGCCTTCCGCGCCGAGCCGCGCGGCGGGGCCGCTCCCTCCGGTGACACCTCCTGGCAGGAGGTCGCCCTCAGCGCGGACGGCGCCGCCGACCTCGTACCGCGTTCCGTGGACGCCTCCGGGGTCACGGTGTCCCTTGCCGCCCCGCCGCCCGGGGTCGTCGAGTTCAACGGCGGCTATCTGCACCCGTCGTTGCAGCCCGAGCGGGCGATGGCGGCGGCCCTGTCCCGGGCGGGCCGTCGCCCCGGCGCCTGGGGGCGGCCGCCGATGGAGGGGCTGCCGGAGCTGCGCGAGTGGTTCGCGCGGAGCATCGGCGGCCAGGTCACCGCCGCCGGGGTCCTCGTCGCCGCAGGCGGCCAGTCCGCACTGACCACCGCACTGCGCGCGCTCGCCCCGCCCGGAGCGCCGGTGCTCGTCGAATCGCCCACGTATCCCGGGATGCTGGCGATCGCGCGGGCGGCGGGCCTGCGGCCGGTGCCGGTCCCGGTGGACGCGGACGGGGTCCGGCCCGCGCTGCTGGCGGACGCGTTCCGGGCGACCGGCGCGCGGGTCTTCGTCTGCCAGCCGCTGTTCCAGAACCCCACGGGTGCCGTGCTCGCCCCCGGACGGCGCGGGGAGGTGCTGCGGATCGCCCGCGAGGCCGGTGCGTTCGTCGTCGAGGACGACTTCGTACGACGGCTCGTGCACGAGGACGCGGGGCCCCTGCCGAGTCCGCTGGCCGCCGAGGACCCCGACGGAGTCGTCGTCCACGTCTGCTCGCTCACCAAGGCGACCTCGCCCAGCTTCCGGGTGAGCGCGCTGGCCGCCCACGGGCCGGTCCTGGAACGGCTGCGCGCCATCCAGGTCGTCGACACGTTCTTCGTCCCCCGGCCGCTCCAGGAGGCGGCGCTCGAACTCGTCGGCTCGCCGGCCTGGCCGCGGCATCTGCGGGCGATCTCCGCGGAGTTGAAGAGCCGCCGCGACGCCATGACGGCGGCGCTGCGGTTGCAGCTGCCCGAACTGTCCCTGCCGCACATCCCCTCGGGCGGCTACCACCTGTGGCTGCGGCTGCCCGAGGGCATGGACGAATCCGCCCTCATGGCGGCTGCGCTGCGGGCGGGTGTTGCCCTCACGCCCGGTCGTCCGTACTTCAGCGCGGAGCCCCCGGCGGCTCACCTCCGGTTGAGCTTTGCGGCGGTCGCGGGGGTGGGGGAGATCGCGGAGGGGGTGCGGCGGCTGCGGGTGGCCTGTGACGAGGTGTTCTGACGCACCGGGGCGAAAACTGCTCGACGCCTCCGGCCCCGGCCTGCGAGCCTCCCGCCATGACCGACACCCCGAGCCTTCCCGAAGGCTATGAGATCTCCACCGACCCCGACCGTCTCGACGTCGACCGCGTGCACCGGTGGCTGGCCACCGACGCGTACTGGGCCAAGGGCCGGGCCCGGGAGAAGCAGGAGCGGGCGATGGCCGGCTCGCTGAACTTCGGGGTCTACGACGTGGTTTCGGGGGAGCAGGTGGCTTATGCCCGGGTTATCACCGACCGGGCGACCTTTGCCTGGTTGTGCGATGTGTACGTCGACCGGTCCGTGCGCGGCAAGAGCATCGGTACGGCCATGGTGGGCGCCGTGCGCGATCACCTGGAGCCGTACGGGCTGCGGCGCATCATGCTTGCCACCGCCGACGCGCACGGGGTGTACGCGAGGCTGGGATTCGAGCCGCTGGCCCAGCCGGACATCTGGATGGCCCTCGTTTTCGAGTGACTTGTCCGGCAGGTCCTGACTTTGAAGTAAGGTTTTGGCCACCGTCGGTGAATGCTCACCAACACCCCTTGACCTGCGCACTTTCCCGGCACACCATCGCCGCATGCAACTTCGGGTCACTTTCGTCGCCGCCGCGCGCAGCTCCCCGCTGCTCGCCGAGCGCTTCGAGGACGACCGTCCGCTGGACCAGGCCGGCTGGGACGAGGTGCAGCGCGTCGCCCGCGATCTGGTGCCGCTCGCGGCGGCGGAGCTGCGCTACTGCTCGCCCACGCCGCGCAGCCGCGCCACCGGCGACGCCCTCGGCTATGCGCCGCTGGTCCAACTCGCCCTGCGGGACTGCGACATGGGGCGCTGGCGCGGGCTGACCCTCGGCGAGGCGATGGCTCGCGAGCCGGAGGCGGTGGACGCCTGGCTCGCCGATCCGCGGGCCACCCCGCACGGCGGCGAGTCGCTGATGGCCTTCATCGCCCGCGTCGGCAACTGGCTCGACACCCGGCCCGTCGAGGACGGCGGCCGCATTGTCGCCGTGGCCGAGCCGTCCGTGGTCCGCGCCGCTCTGGTGTACGCGCTGAAGGCGCCGCCGTCGACGTACTGGAACATCGATGTGCGCCCTTTGTCGACGACGACCGTGACGGGGCACGCCGGGCGGTGGAACCTGCGCTTCGACGGGGTGCCGGTTCAGCCCTCGCGGGCGTAGTCGGTGGTCAGGACGAGGTCCTTGGCGGGGCCGCCCACCCGCCACACCGTCCGCCAGTGGTCGGCGTCCCGGAGGGTGAACTCGCCGCGGTAGAGGTCCGCCGCGCAGGGATGATCGGCGACATGGTGCCCGGCGGTCAGATCCAGACGGTGGAAGGGACGCCCGTCGGCGAAACGGACGTCCGCGCTACCCGGTGAACCGCCGGGCAGGAAGCGCAGGGTGCGTTCCGCGGGGCGCCCCACACCCTGCCAGGTGAACGTGCCGGACTCCTCGTGCAGCAGCCCGCCCTCGGGGAGCGGGCTGAAGAGGGTGGTGCCCTCGAAGCGGCCCTCGTCGCCGCTCGCGAGGTCCCGCACGGTGCGCTGCACGCGCCAGCGTCCGGCGAGGTGGGCCAGGACGTCGGCGACAGGCCAGAAGTCGTCCATGCTCAGTCCCTCTTCCGGCGGGGCCGCAGAGGGTCGGGCGAGCCGGTGGGCGTCTTGCGGTCGGACTGGGCGCGGATCTCGTGGTGCGCGGCGTGACCGGTGGCGCGGAAGGCCTCCTCGTACGCGGCGAGCGCCCCGCCCAGCCCGCCGCCGGCGGTGCCACGGCGCCGGATCCGCCGCGCCAGCCAGGTGAAGGCCGCCGTCACGACGGCCAGACCGATGGCCAGGACGAGGTAGGGCAGCAGCACATCCATGGCGTCGACCCTACGCCCGGGCGCGCGCCCATTGACGTGCTGATGCCCCTTCCTTGTCGGCGAACTCGATCACCTTCCTGCGGATCAGGCAGAGGTGGCCGGGGTCCCCTGCGCGGGCTGCTGCCCGAGCGGCAGCAGCCCGCGCTCGGCGAAGACCTTCTTCGCGGCGAAGGTCGCGTTCAGCGCCCTCGGCATGCCGCAGTACACCGCCGAGTGGGTCAGGGCCTCGACGATCTGCTCCGGGGTGAGACCCACGTTCAGGGCCGCGTTGACGTGCACGTCGAGCTGGGCCTCGCAGCCGCCGAGCGCGGTGAGCATGCCCAGGGTGACCAACTGGCGGTCGCGCGGGGCGAGTTCCGGGCGGTCGTAGATCTCGCCGAAGGCCCAGGCGACGACCTGGTGGCCGAGTTCGGGGTTGATGTCGGCGAGGGAGTCGACGACCCGCTGGCCGGCCTCGCCGTCGACCCTCTTCAGGACCTCCAGGCCGTGGGCGAAGCGGTCTTCACGGGTGGTGCTCTCGCTCATTTCGGTCTTCCGATCCCGACTGCTCGCCGAGCAGTCGTTCGATGGGGTCCCCCTGCGCCCTTCAGGCGTGGGGGAGGTCGATCTTGACGCGGTTCCCCGCGCCCCTGTGGGGCGCGGACCGAACCGCCCGTGACGAGAACCGTATGGGCTGGAGTGCGCTCCAAGGCAAGGGGGTCCCGCAAGGCCGCACTTGCTGAATTTCACCATCAAATAACAAGCCGGGAGACTTCTGTTTCCCGGCTGTTCACCATTTCATAAATATTCGCCCGTACTCGGAATTGGCTTCACCACTTTTTGTGGACGGCACAACCAAACGGAAACAGAGTCCGTCTAAGTCGTCGAATCGATGACCTGCGGGGAGAAACAAGGAATGGATCGCTCGACCCTGTCCACAGCCGTTTCGAGCGGTCATTTCTCACCGAAGAAGGCCGCGGCCCTGCTCGCGGCCGTCATCTCCACCGCCGTGTTCTGCGCCGCCGACGCCGTGGCCCGCAGCTATCCCTTCGGCCCCCGCACCCGCAGCGTCAACGACCTCGGCAACCAGTACGTGCCCTTCCACACGCACCTGTGGGACCTGCTGCACGGCCGGGCCGAGGGAGGCCTCTTCGTCAACTGGCAGTCCGGCTTCGGCTCCAGCTTCCTGCCCGACCTGGGCACCTACCTCAGCAGCCCGTTCGCCCTGCTCGTCGCCCTGTTCCCACGGGACGAGATCGACCTCGCGGTGTATGTGATCACCGTGCTGAAGATCGCCTCCGCGGGCGCGGCCATGGCCTGGCTGCTGCTGAGTCTGCGCCCCGGCCGCTGGTGGGGCGCGGGGCTGCTCGGGGCCTCGTACGCCCTGTGCGGCTGGAGCGTGGCGGTCGGCGACTACAACCCGATGTGGCTCGACGGCCTCGTCGCCCTGCCGCTGCTGTGCCTGGTCGGCGAGTGGACCCTGAGGCGCCGGCACCCGCTGCTCGGCGTGCTGATCGTGGCCCTCGCGTGGATCGCCAACTTCTACACCGCGTACATGGCCACCCTCTGCGCCGGCCTGGTGCTGCTGCTCCGGCTGTGGCTCCGCGACCTCTCCCGCCGGCAGCGACTGGCGGCGGCGGGCCGGGCCGCCGGTACCGTCGCCCTCGGCGTGGGCCTGGCCGCACCGCTGGTGACCGTCGTGTACTTCGGCACCAGGCACGCCTACCCGGGCCGCACGGTGCAGTTCGCGCCCGTGGGCCCCCAGGACCTGCTGGCCCGGCTGCTGCCCACGACGTACAGCTTCGGCAGTCCCGCCGTCTACGTGGGCATGACGGCGCTGCTGCTCGCCCTCGCACTGCCCTTCCACCGGGCGGTTCCGGGGCGGGTGCGCACCGGATGGACGCTGCTCGTCCTCGCGGTCGCGCTGTCGTTGCAGTGGGGGCCGACCCATCTGGTCTGGCACGCCTTCGCCACCCCCCAGGGCAGCCCCTACCGGCAGGCCTTCGTGCTGTGCGCGCTGGTGGTGACGGCCGCCTGGCACGCCTTGTCGTACGGCCTTCCCGACCGGCGCGCCCTGGGGGCCGCGGGAGCGCTGCTCGCCCTGATCACCGCCGTGGCGAGCCGGAGTCACCTGGTGAAGCCGGTGGCCTGGCCGATCCTGGTGCTCGCCCTCGTCGGTGCGGCCGGCGGACTGCTGCTGTTGCGCCGCGCCGACGGCCGGGGTCGTACCGCCCTGGCCGGGCTCGCCCTGGTGCTGCTGTTCGGCGGGCAGTTCGGAGAGGCAGCCGCCACTACCGCCGTCGCCGCCCGGGTCCGCTACGGCCACATGGACGACTACGCGCCCTGGGGAGCCCGCCAGGAGACCCAGGCGGAGGCGATCGCGCGGGCCGACGGCTGGCCGCGGTACCGCACCGAGCCGGGCCGGGAGCAGACCGTCGCCAACGACCCGCTGGTGGTCGGCGGCCAGGGCGCCCAGTACTACAGCAGCCTCACCGCCGACGTCCTTACCCGCACCCTCACCGCCCTCGGCGACGGCTGGACCTCGCGGGGCCGCAATCTGCAGAGCCTCGACAACCCCGTCACCGACGCGATCTTCTCCGTCGGTGCGCGGGTGCACTCGCCGATCGACCCGCACCAGGCCTACCTGCCGCAGCTCGGCGACCCGTTGTCGGTGTCCCGGCAGGACGTGCCGCCTCTGGTGACCGTACGCAGCAGGCCCGACCGGGCGGCCTTCGGATCCTCGCCGTATCGCAACCAGGAGCTGCTGCTCGGCGCCCGCGTCTACACCGTGCCCCGGACCGCCGTCCGCGACGACAACGGAAAGCCGCTGCGGGAGAAGGACTGGGTCGGTTACGGGACGGCTCTCACCCACCCGACGATCACGGCCGCATGTCCGGCCGGCAGCCGGGTCCACCTGTGGGCCCCGCGTTACTCCGGCACCGCGAGCCTCGCGGGTCACACCGTGCTCTTCCGCGCCCAGTACCCGCGCAACCGCGCCGCCATGGCGCCGCTGGGCACGGTCCCGGCCTCCGGCCGGCTGCGCATCGCACTGACCCCTGACCGCCCGGGCCGCATCCCGCGGGGCGCCGTCGGCTGCCTGGACACCACCCGGCTGCACACGGCAGTCGAACACCTCAAGGCCACCGGAGCCACCCACGTCACCGTCTCCGACGCCACCGTCCGGGCCGACCTCCCGGCGGGCAGCAGGGGACTCGCGGTCGTCGCGGCTCCCCGCATCGCGGGCTGGCGCTGCGCCGCGGGCGCCGGCACCGCCGTACCGGCCGAGCAGTACCACGGCCTGATCGCCGTCCCCCTCGACGGCACCTCGACCAGCGTCACCTGCCAGTTCCATCCGCCCGGCCTGCGGCTCGGCACCGCCGTCGGGGCCGTCTCGCTGCTGACCCTCATCCTGCTCGGCGCCCTCACCGCCGTACGCCGACGCCGTTCCACCACGCCCACCCCACCGACCACCCGCACCCGCCCGCGCGAGCCCATGACGGGCGTTCTCTGACCGCGTCCCCAGGGGAAAAACCATGCTCATATCGATCGTCGCACCCTGCTACAACGAGGAAGACGTCATCGAGCGCTTCCACGACCAGGTCCAGGACGTGGCGGAGGAGCTCCTTCCGCTCGGTCACGACATGGAGTTCGTGTACGTCGACGACGGCAGCCGCGACCGCACGCTCGCCGCGCTGGAGCGGCTGGCCGACCGGGACGCGCGGGTGCGCTATGTCTCCTTCAGCCGCAACTTCGGCAAGGAGGCCGCCCTCCTGGCCGGCCTGCGCCACGCCTCGGGGGACTCCGTGATCGTCATGGACGCGGACCTCCAGCATCCGCCGGAACTCATCAAACGCATGGTCGACCTGCGCAAGGAGGGCTACGACCAGGTCATCGCCAAGCGCACCAGGACCGGTGACCGGATGACCCGCACCGTCACCGCACGCCTCTACTACCGGCTCATCAACCGCCTCGTCGATGTGGAACTCGTCGACGGCGTCGGCGACTTCCGGCTGATGTCCCGCCGCGTGGTGGACGCGGTCCTGGAGCTCACCGAGTACAACCGCTTCTCCAAGGGCCTGTTCGCCTGGGTGGGGTTCCCCAGCACCACCTTCGCGTACGAGAACGCCGTGCGCGAGGCCGGCCGCAGCTCCTGGAGCCTGCGCAGCCTGCTCAACTACGGCATCGACGGGCTCCTCTCCTTCAACAACAGGCCCCTGCGCCTCGCCCTCTACCTGGGCATGGGCCTGCTGCTGTGCGCCCTCGCCTACACCGCGTGGATCGTGGGCGCGGCGCTCGTCAACGGCGTGCAGACGCCCGGCTATGTCACGATCATCACCGCCGTCACCGGTGTCGCCGGAGTACAGATGATCATGCTCGGGGTCATCGGGGAGTACACCGGCCGCATCTACTACGAGGTCAAACGACGCCCGCACTTCCTGGTGAAGGCGAGCAATGTGGACCGGGCGAAGGACCTCATTCCCTGATGCGCAGTGCACTTGTCTCGAGGCAGATGATCACTTTCGCCGTGATCGGTGTCGTCAACACGGGCACGTATTACGCTGCCTATCTGCTCCTGCTCGCCCGTTTGCCCTACCTCCTGGCCCATATCCTCGCGACCGCGCTCAGCCTGACCGGTTCATTTTTCCTCAATGCGCGATTCACCTACCGGACCCGTCCGACCCTGCGGAAATTCATGCTGTTCCCCCTGACGAACGCCGCGAATTTCCTCAGCACGACGGCGGGCGTCTATGTCCTCGTCGACCTCCTGCACTTCAGCAGCCGCTTCGCCCCGCTGCTCGCGTCCCTGGCGGCCGTCCCGGTGACCTTCCTCGTCTCCCGTCGGATCATGCTGTGACCGAGAACTCTAGTTGGCAAATCATGGACTGAGACGCGCAGGTCGGGAGCGGGTGGAGAATCCTTGTTGGCAAATCATGAGAAGGATGGTTGGCAAATCATGGTTGCCGTCGTTGACTCTCTGTAACTGGAGGTAGCTCTACCTGCGACGACACCAGCGAGAGGTTGAGTGTGCTGCACAAGGCTTGCGAGATGACCGAGTCGACTGGCTAGGCCACCACTCGGCTGCCCTGGTCGTGGACGGGCTGGCGAACTGGCTGGCCCTCCATGTCTGCGGCGTCAATCACTCTAGTTCTCCTGAGGGGTGGCGTTCCATGCCAGGCCGCCGAGGTCGAGTTGGTGGCGGGCACGAGTGACGGCGACGTAGGCGAGACGGGCGTCCGTGCCGTTTACTTCCGGGGCTTGGTCGGCCGCGCTCCTGCCGGAGTTGGGGTCCTTCGGCTGAGGGAAGTCGTTGCCGATCCTGACGGCCGGCCATTCGCGGCCTTTGGCTTTGTGGGCGGTGGAGACGGTGACGTCTGCGTGTGCTTCCTCGGTGAGGTCGGACACAGCAGCGAGGATGGCGTCGGGACCATGGGTGTCGACGAGGTCTACGAAGGGCTGCAGGTCGCAGCCGGCCGGATCGTAGGCGGCGTAGTCCTGCAAGTCGCCCCAGGACGCGAACAGCACCAGCTCGGGGTGATGAGTTCGGCGCCCTTCCTTCATGTCGCGTGCGGCAGAGGCGAGTTGGGCCAGCTGCTGGCCGCCCCGGGTGAGGGCGACGCGGTGTCCTTCGCCGAGTAGCCGCATGACCTCTGTCATGGCGCCGATGTTGGTGCGGCACAGCACGGCGTCGGGGTGGTCCACGCTGCTGACCTCTGCGGGAACGCTGGTGGTGCCCGTCAGCCGGATGGGGGCGTCAGCGAGCGCGAGCCAGCGGTTGGCCTCGTCGGCGATCTGTGGTCCGAAGCGGAACGAGCGGGTGAGGGTGAGCTGTTCGGCGTCGAAGCCGGTCATCACGTCGGTTGCGCCTCGCCATCCGTAGATGGCTTGGGCGGAGTCGCCGACCATGACGAGCTGGGCATGGTCGCGCTGTGCGGTGAACACCTGCTCCAGGACCGGGTTGGTGTCCTGGGCCTCGTCGAGGAAGAGGAAGTCGGCCTCGATCTTCGGGCTGGTCAGCGCCCACATCTTGAGGTAGTGGTCGTGTTCGAAGCGGACGATGCCGTGGTCGGGGCGCTGAAGGTCTGCCCAGGCTTTGGCGGCGAAGGGGAGTACGAGTTCGGCGAACTGCCGGTGGGCGGCGGGGGCGTCGAGGCCGCGCAGGCGCGGCACGTGGTGGCTGGTCAGTGTGCTGTCGGCGGAGTGGCAGAAGCGGGTGACGGTGCGCAGCACGTTGTGGGACAGGGTTCTTGGGCTGATCTCGTGGTCTGCGATCCGTACGGGGCGGAGGATGCCGAGGGATTGTCCGGTCTTCCAGGCTGGCTGGCGGGGGCTGTTGAGTCGGTCGGCATAGCGGTGTCCGAGTGCGGCGAAGGCGGTGGCGTGGGCGGTCCGGCACTGCACCGTGGACGGGAAGCGGGCCGCGGCGTCCTGCGCGATGTCCTTGTTGAAGGCCAGGTAGCGTCCCCGGCGTTTGGTGCCGGCGGCGAGCATGCAGGGTACTGGTCTTCCCGGTTCCGGCTCCGGCCTGCAGTGCTAGGTGCCGTCCGGCGCGGAAGGTGTCCGCCGCGTGGACCTGTTCGTGGGTGGGGGTGGGCAACGTGGGCTCCGTGGGATGGGAACGGCCGGAACGAGGCGCAGCGGGTGGCTGCGTCGGGCCGGGGAGGCGACGGCGGGCTCAGCGTGGCAGACGTACCTGCAGAAGGCGGCCTGCGGCGCAGGCCAGAACTTCTTCCAGGGGGTGGTGGGTGAGCAGGCGCGGTATCTGCGATTCGAGGCGGTGGCGCCGCTGGCGTTGCTCGTGCGCGAGATAGGCCGTGATTCGTTCGGCCAGGACGTCCCCGGCGCGCTGGCCAAGCGCGGCCGCCTCCTCGCGGATCTGCGCGTCGGCGCGGCGGCTGAGGGCGACGTTGAGCACATGGCCCTGGCGGTCGGGATAGTGCGTGGTCAGCACGTCGATCGGCAGGACCGTGTCCAGGCGGCGGCGCAGGCGGTGCAGGGCGCGGCCCGCGCTCCTGCCGCGCTGCAACGTCATCAGCCGAGTGCGGTCTGCGTTCGCGGCGAACGTCACCCGGTGGCGGGCCTGGTGAACTTTTCGAACGGTGGCGGGCCGCGTCAGGACGATCTCGACGGCGTGCCGATGCGTCACGACCAGACCCGCCGGGGTGCGTGGCCGCCGGGGCGGCGCCCGTGCGTGGGCAGGCGGGTGTGGATGTGCTCGTGGTGGCGGAGCGGGTCGAAGGGTTCCCAGTCCGCGCCGGCTAGGTCACCGGCGGTCGACACTGTGGCATGGTCCCGGCACCGTTGGGTGCGCCAGCGCAGCTGTTCCTGGTGCGGCAGTGCGGAAAGGCTGTAGACGGCCATGACATCCGACGGCAGTGCGAGCTGACCGTGGTGCACGGTCACGGGTACCACGGTCCACACCCCGTGCAACCCGCCGGGGCCGAGGACCTCGGCCGTACAGCGGGTTCGGCGCCGGGTCTGGGCGACGCACTGGATCTCATCGACGGGGCGGGAGGCCAGGTAACGGACGAACAGCAGCTGCACGACGGGCCGGGCCGGACGGCAGACGGCCTCGCCCGGCGGCGGGCCGCCTGCCAGTGTGGCAGGTGGAGCGAGGACTCCGGTGTCCAGCAGACGTCGGGTGCACAGGGCGAGAGTCCGGCGCAGGCCGGACAGCTGCGGCGCGGCCGTCGGAACCGGGCGGGCTGGGCACAGCAGATCGTGTGCCAGCCGGCACCAGCTGCTCCCGTCGCCCGCGGGATGGGCGATGCCGCGGCTGACGTGCCAGCGGCAGGACTCCGGCACCCCGGCCACCGGCAGTTCGTGCGGATGGAGCCGCACCAGCCGGTCGTCGGCCCCCGGGTAACACTCGACCGGATTGCCGCATTCGCGACAGGACGTGGTCTGGCCGCATCGCAGCAACCGGCTGGCACTGTCGGGGGCGATACGCAGGGACCGCCGCTGGGGCGCGCTCGCGCGGCTGCCGTCCCAGCGCCGCGCGGAAGGAGAAGGAGAGGAGCACATGCGGGCGAACCTGCCAGCCGACACGCCCCGCCTGCGGTACGCGACCCTGATGATCCCCCGGGCAGAGCAGAACGGGGCGACAACAGTGCGAACGCTTGCTCGCGTATTCGATGGGGCGTTGCCGGATCGAGTGAATCGCCGCCGACGCTGGACGGGCCCGTATCAGCTGTCGGAGCTGTCGTCGGTGCCGGGGAGGCCGTGCTCGTGGCAGAGGGTGGCGAAGAGCTCGTCGAGCGGTGTGTCCAGGGCGTGTGCGAGGGCGTGCCATGTCTTGAGGGTGCCGACGGTGCGGCCCTGCTCGATCTCGATCACAGTGCGCCTGCCCAGGCCGCTGCGGGAGGCGAGCTCGTCGTAGCTCCACCCGCGCTCAGCCCGCAGACGCCCGAGCTCCAGTCGGAGGGCGTCGAGGTGCGGATCGGAAGGCAAGATCGTCACCCGACCATCCGACGGTGCAGACTCCTGCCCTGTCAGTCATGAACGCGGCTGCCGTTGGCATCGCCGTCACCGCGGGTGTGCGGGGCCCATCCGCCTGCTCCTGGCTTGCGAACGCGGCGGCCGTGTCTGGCGCCTCGCCGACACCTGCGGCGCCTGCGCCGCGGCAACCGCCCAGGCCGCCGTCGTGCCCGACACCGTGCTGGCCGCACCCTTCCACCCGCCTTCCACGCGGCCGCGAAGTCCCAGGCCCAGCCGGGGGCCGGGGGAGCGTGTCCGCGTGAGCGAGATCCTCAGCTACCTGGCCGCGGCCCTGCCCGCGGACGTGTCCGCCGGGGCGAGGCTCCTCGCCCTGCAGTGCGCCCTTCGTATGAACGCGTACCTGCACGTCGAACTCCGCGCAGGCCTGCTGCGCAGCCTTCGCATCGACGCGGTGCGGGCCTGCCACGAGTTGGAACAGGCGCGGTGGGCGAGCATGGTGAACGCTCCCGGAGCGGTCGGGGTTGCTGCGGAGCTTCGCGATGCCACGCTGCTCGCCCAGTCACCGGCCCGCCCCGACCGGCGGCGCGCGGCCGACTGGGCATTGCGCACCGGGTGCCCAGCACGGATCGGTGGGGCAGAGCCGCAGCTGCGACTGTCGGGCGTTTATCTCGCGGCGCGCAGCGATCCGTTCTCGGGAGAGGGATTGAGTGAATGCGACCGGATCATCCGTGATTGTGGCCTGCGCGATCAAGGGTTCCACGGCGTGCTCAGCCGTCTGACGGCGAACGGCGTTCTGGAAGAGTGGCGGATCGGCCCGGATTCAGGCGACGTGCACTGGACGCTGGCGCCGGGGTGATGACCGGCAGCCCCGAAGAACTCCGCTATGCCAAACCGCACCGCCGGCGCCGCCCACTGCTGGACATCCTCACCGCCCTGGCGATCCGCCTCGCCGACGCAGTCAACGCGGACAAGTTCCAAGCCGGCAGCTTGAACATCCGCGACCTTCTGCCCCTTGGAGCCTGAGCCTGAGCCTGTCCGCGCCTGCCAGCGCCGACACGGATCGCAGACAAAGCTCGCCCGTCACGGGCACACCGCACTCAGCGCGTACCTTTGGCCGCGAAGGAAGCGACGGAGTGGATGTTGGCCTTGTCGACGAAGGCAGGACCGGTCAGGACCGGCTCCTCGCCGCCGCCCATGTAGTTGCCGTTGGTCTTGTACAGCCACAGCGAGTCGACCGCCAAGTAACCCTGTAGGTAAGGCTGCTGGTCCACGGCGAATTGGATGGCCCCCTTCTCGACGGCCGCCACCAGTTCCTTGTTGAGGTCGAACGTGGCGACTTTGGCCTTGCTGCCTGACTCGGAGACCGACTGCACCGCCGTCAGCGCGAAAGGGGCCCCCAGCGTGACGACGTAGTCGATGGAGCGGTCCTGGGCGAGCTTCGCCTCGATGGTGGATTTCACCGAAGGCATGTCGGTGCCGTTGACGTAGAGGATGTCCGTCCTGCCGCGGAAGGTCTTCTTCACGCCCGCGCAACGCTGTTCGAGATTCACGTCGCCCTGGGCCTGGATGACACACAGGGCGTGCCCGGCGCCGGCGCTGTTCAGGCGGGTCCCCAGGGCCTGGCCGGAGACCGACTCGTCCTGACCGAAGAACTCCAGCAGGCCTTGTTCCTTCCAGGCCGACAGCCCTGCGTTGAAGCCGACTACCGGGATGCCGGCCCGCTCCGCCTTAGCGACCACACCCTTCATCGCGTCCGGCTTGGCCAGAGTGACCGCGATGCCGTCGACTTTCTGGTCGATCGCGTTCTGCATCAGGGCGGCCTGATCGGACGCCGTCTCGTCGTTGGAGTAGATCAGCTTGATGTTGTCCTTGGCGGCCGCGGCCTCGGCGCCTTTGCGGACGGTGTCCCAGAAAGTGTCACCGGACGGCGCATGGGTGACCATCGCCACCGTCATACGGGGCGTGTCGGCCTTCCCGGCCGAAGCCTGGGCGGCGGACTGCTCTGCCTTCTTGCCGCCGGATGCGCTGGAGCAGCCAGCAAGCACCAGAGCTGCCGCGGCCACGGCCGGTGCCACTCTGCGGAGGCAACGTGCGGGGAAGTGGTTCATGGTGCTTGCACCTCACTGTGCGGGGCGGAGAGGCGAGGATCGGGGGCGTCAGGGCGGCCGTCGCGGCTCACAGCCCGTTCCGGTTCGTGGCCGCTGAACGGCGACAGTGGCCTGCCGTGGGCATATGGGCCTCGCCTTCAGGCGCCCGGTGCGCTGTGGTCGTGGCGTGTGCGGCTACGTCACCGTTCCACCAATTAAAACGCTTTAAACACTGCTACCATCAACAGCGCCACTGGCATGCGTCAAGGGTATGACCCCAAACCCATCAGGAGGTGACGTGGGCGACTTCGAGACCGCCGGCCCCGCCGGCGGCAACGGCGCATCCCCTCGTCCCAGACTGGAGGACGTCGCCGCGCGGGTGGGTCTCTCCACCGCCTCGGTCTCTCTGGTGCTGCGCGGTGTCCCCGGACCCAGCGAGCGCACCCGCCAGCGCGTCCTGAAGGCCGCGGCCGACCTCGGCTATCGCCCGGACCGCACCGCCAGCGCACTGGCCAGTCGCCGCAGCAGGCTCCTCGGCGTGGTGATCGACATCCACAGTCCGTTCCACGCGGAACTCGTCGAGCATCTGCACACGGCAGCCGAGGAGATCGGGTACGACCTCGTCCTGAGCACCCGGACCCGGACCCGGACCGAGAGCACCGCGATCGAGACGCTCCTGGCCTTCCGGTGCGAGGCGCTCATCCTGCTCGGCTCGGAGTCCGCCGACGCGGAACTCGCCGAACTCGCCCGCCGTGCCCCGGTCATCTCCCTGGGCCGCCGGATCATCAAGGCAGGCCTGGACGTCGTGCGCACCGCGGACGACGCCGGGGTCGGCCAGATCGTCGACCATCTGGTGGAGCTCGGTCACCGCTCCATCGCCTACGTCGACGGCGGCAAGGGCGTCATCGTCACTGACCGCCGCCGCGGTTACCGCTCCGCCATGCGCCGCAACTCCCTCGACGCCCACATCAGTGTCCTGCGCGGCGGAAGCACGGAACACGCCGGCGAGCAGGCGGCCCGCCACCTCCTGGAAAGCGGCGACCTGCCGACCGCCGTCGTCGCCTACAACGACCAGTGCGCCATCGGCATGCTCACCGCCTTCCGGCGGGCCGGAGTCGACGTCCCGGGCAAGATCTCCGTCGCCGGCTACGACGACGACACCCTCTCCCGGCTCGCCTCCTTCGACCTCACCACGGTGAGCCAGAACGCCGAGGAACAGGCACGTCAGGCCGTCGCAGCCGCCGTCGAACGCCTGGACGACGGCCGTACCGCCCCTCGGGAGATCGTCCTCACCCCCAGCCTGATCGCGCGCGGCACCACTTCCGAGCCGCGCTGACCCAGGTCTGCCACACCCGGGTCCGCCGCACCCGTCTCTCCGCACGCCGATATACGTGGCCGTTACATCATTCGAGGGGTCACGGAAAGATATCGGGAGTTGAAGGCCGCGCGTCAAGCCCTTGACACATCCCCGAAACGCAAGCATGCTCTGGCCATCGCTTAAAGCGGTTTAAAAGATCCTTGAGCGTGAGGCCTCCGCCGCCCGGCAAGCCTCGTCCACACCCATCTGCCACCGTCCTTGACCTGAGGAAAAACCCCGCAGAGGGGCCAGGCTCGAACGGCAATACGGTCCGTCTCCCCGGGAATTCCTTCGCGGAATTCCGGACGTCCGTATCCCGCCCGTCCACGCCCGCTTTTCTCCGATCGCGCACCGCGACCCCGCATCACGATCGGCACCGCCAGAGCCGCGGCGGCACCGGTTCCCGGCCGCACCGACATCCCGCAGAACCGCCGCCCGATCGTCCCCGGCGCCTCGTCCTCCCCGCGCCGATCGCCACGAAGGAGCACCGCAGCACATGGAACGCACTCCTACCCGCCGGCCTCACGGCCGCCGTCTTCCCCGCAGACTGCTGGCCACGGTCGGCCTGTTCACCCTTGCCGCCTCCGCACTGACCGCCTGCGCCAGCGGCAAGGCGACCGGCGACGACGCGGGCAACGCGACAGCGTCTGCCGCGGCCGGTGCGGACTCGGGCGCAAAGAGCAACGGCAAGGTCTCCATCTACGTGATCGGCGGCAAGGCCGACGACCCGTTCTGGTCCGCCGTCAAGCGCGGTGGTGAGGACGCAGCGAAGCTGGTCAAGGCCGGCGGCGGCTCGGTCACCTTCCTCGGCCCTCAGAACTACGACAACCTCGGCCCCGATGCCGCCAAGTTGACCCAGACCGCGCTCTCCCAGAACCCCTCGGCGATCGTCGTCCCTGACTGGGTCCCGGACAGCCAGGACGCGGCGATCAAGCAGGCCGTGGCCAAGGGCGTCAAGGTCTTCGTCTACAACTCGGGCGGCGTCGAGGCGGCGCAGCGTACCGGCGGCCTCAAGTACATCGGCTCCGACGACTACGAGGCCGGCAAGGCCGGCGGCGTGAAGTTCGCCGAGTCCGGCGCCAAGAACATCCTGTGCGTCAACACCGTGCCGGGCGCGGCCAATTCGGAGGCCCGGTGCAAGGGCATCGCCGACGGCGCCAAGAGCAAGGGCGCCAGCTCCAAGCAACTGCCGCTGCCCTCCTCGAACTTCGGCAACCCCTCCGCCGTCACCCAGGCCATCAAGGGCGCGCTGCTCAAGGACAGCAGCGTCGACGCCCTGGTCACCATCGGCGTCCAGGACGCGGACAGCGCCGCCTCCGCGATCGACCAGGCCAAGGTGGGCGACAAGGTCAAGCTCGGCACCTTCGACCTGTCGACGAGCCAGCTCAACCGGGTCAAGGCCGGCAAGCAGCTGTTCGCCATCGACCAACAGCCCTACCTGCAGGGCTTCTACGCCGTCTCCATAGCCAACCAGTACCTCTCCTACGGCGTGATCCCGCCCCAGAACCCCCTTCTGACCGGACCGCTCCTGGTCACCTCCGACAACGTCGCCGCAGCCATCGCAGGTACCGCGGCCGGCGTCCGCTGAGCGCCTCGGGCGCCGGGTCCACACCGCCGAGCACCCGGCACGGACCCGGTGCCCGAGGCCCCCGCTCACAACCCCATCCGAGATTCACGAAGGTGACACCAGACCGATGACTTCCTCTCTTCCCGACACGGCCGCCCGCACGGCCGAGACGACGGCCGGGTCGGCACCCGACGTCCCCGCACCCAAGCGCACCGAAAGCCCCCTGGGCCAGCTGCGGCACCGCCCGGAGGCGGGCGCACTCATCGGAACGATCAGTGTCTTCGTCTTCTTCGCGATCTTCGGCGGTGAGAAGTTCCTGGCCGCGGCGGGCGCGGCGAGCTGGCTGAACATCGCCGCCGAGCTCGGCATCATCGCCATCCCCGTCGGACTGCTGATGATCGCCGGCGAACTCGACGTCTCCGTGGGCTCGGTCCTCGCCGGCTCCTCGATGACCCTGGCGATCGTCTCCGGCCACTGGGGCGC
The DNA here is from genome assembly GCF_053597275.1 of Streptomyces sp. NPDC001492. NCBI lineage: Bacteria > Bacillati > Actinomycetota > Actinomycetes > Kitasatosporales > Streptomycetaceae > Streptomyces > Streptomyces sp. NPDC001492. Next base: position 47,063 of record NZ_JBSFHW010000053.1, read on the forward strand.
GCCGATGATCGTCGGCATCGTCCTGGCCCTCGGCCTCGGCCTGCTGGTCGGCCTGCTCAATGGCATCATCGTCACCAGCACCAACGTCCCGTCCCTGGTCGTCACGCTGGCGACGATGGCCGGCATCGCGGGTCTGACCCTGGGCCTGTCCCGCGTCGCGACCGGCACCACGAGTGTGGCGATCAGCCCCGACCCGTTCTCCAAGTCGGTGTTCGGGCAGCTGATCGGCGGGCAGTTCGAGGTGGCGATCTTCTGGTGGATCGGCATCGCGGTGCTGGTCTCGGTGGTGCTCCAGATGATGCCGTACGGCAACTGGATCTTCGCGATCGGCGGCGACAAGGAGAGCGCCCGCGCCACCGGCATTCCGGTGACGAAGGTGAAGATCGCGCTGTACATGGCCAGCGGCTTCGGCGCCGCACTGGTCGGCGTGATCCAGACCATCCTCTACAACGGCGCCCAGGTCGCCAACGGGCAGTCCTTCGTCTTCAACTCCATCATCGCCGTCGTCATCGGCGGCGTGCTCCTCACCGGCGGCTACGGCTCCGTGGTCGGCATCGCGCTGGGCACGCTGACCTTCGCCATCGTCAACCAGGGCATCTACTACACCGGCTGGAACTCCGACTGGGCCAGCCTCATCCTCGGCGTCCTCATCCTCACCGCCGTGCTGATGAACAACACCTTCCGCCGCCTGGCCCTGTCCTACAAGCCCCGTTCCGCGAAGAAGGCCTGACCCCCATGACGACCACACCCCTGCTCCGGCTCACCGACGTCAGCAAGTCCTTCCTCGGCACCAACGCCCTCCAGGACATATCCCTCGAAGTGGAAGCCGGCAAGGTCCTCTGCCTGCTCGGCGACAACGGCGCCGGCAAGTCCACCCTCATCAAGATCCTCTCCGGCTTCCACAAGCCCACCAGCGGCACCATCGAGATCAACGGCGAACGCGTCGAGTTCGACAGCCCCCGCGACGCCAGCACCCAGGGCATCGCCACCGTCCACCAGTTCGGTGGCACCTTCCCGCTCATGGGCGTCGGCCGCTGCTTCTTCGTCGGCGCCGAACCCACCAAGGGCTTCGGCCCGTTCAAGCTCTTCGACAAGAAGCTGGCCGGCGAGATCGCCGTTCGCGAGATGCAGTCCCTCGGCATCACCCGCGTCACCGACGGCAACCGCCTCGTCGGCGCCCTGTCCGGCGGTGAGCGCCAGGCCCTCGCCATCGCCCGGGCCGTCTACTTCGGCGCCAACGTCCTCATCCTCGACGAACCCACCGCCGCCCTCGGCGTCAAGGAAGCCGCCCACGTCCTGCGGATCATCATGCAGGCCCGCGCCAAGGGTGTCGCCGTCATCCTCGTCACCCACAACGTCCGTCACGCCATGATGGTCGGCGACCACTTCGCCGTCCTCATCCGCGGCCAGAAGGCCGACGACTTCCGCAAGGGTGAACGCACCCGCGAGGAAATCACCGACCTCATGGCCGGCGGCGAAGCCATGGCCGATCTCGAAGCCGAACTCGCCCAACTCCAGGCCGACGCCTGAGCGGGTTTGTTCGACCTCTCTTTAAAGCGCTCTAAAGCAGGATGGGGAAGGAAACCAGCAATGCCGTTCGAAGTGTTGACCATGGGCCGGGTGGGAGTGGATGTGTATCCGCTTCAGACCGGGGTGGGGCTGGCCGAGGTCACCTCTTTCGGCAAGTACCTGGGCGGCAGTCCGACCAATGTCGCGGTCGCCGCCGCCCGCTACGGGCGTACGGCGGCCGTGATCACCAAGACCGGGCGTGACCCGTTCGGGGAGTTCGTGCGCGCGGCGTTGCGCGGATACGGCGTCGATCCCCGCTTCGTCGGTACGTCGGACGTGGCGCCGACACCGGTGACGTTCTGCGAGATCTTCCCGCCGGACGACTTCCCGCTGTACTTCTACCGGCTGCCGAAGGCTCCTGACCTGGACATCCAGCCGGAGGAGCTGGACCTGGAGGCGGTGCGGGAGGCGGCGGTCTTCTGGATCACCGGCACCGGGCTGAGCGAGGAGCCCAGCCGGGCGGCGACGCTGGCCGCACTGGAGCACCGAGCCAAGGCGGGCACGACGGTGTTCGACCTGGACTGGCGGCCGATGTTCTGGACGGACGCGTCCCAGGCGCGCAGCTGGTACGCCGAAGCGCTGCGGCACACCACGGTGGCGGTCGGCAATCTCGAGGAGTGCGAGGTCGCCACCGGCGAACGCGAGCCGTACGCCGCCGCGAAGGCACTGCTCGCAGCCGGCGCCGAACTGGCCGTCGTCAAGCAGGGGCCCCGGGGCGTGCTGGCCATGGACCGCGACGGTACCACCGCCGAGATACCGCCCGTACCGGTGGACGTGGTCAACGGCCTGGGCGCCGGGGACGCGTTCGGCGGGGCGCTCTGCCACGGCCTGCTGTCCCGGTGGGACACACGGCGCACGGTGTCCTTCGCCAACGCCGCCGGCGCGATCGTCGCGGGCCGGCTGGCCTGCTCCGAAGCGATGCCCACCGAAGCCGAAGTCGAACAGAAACTCCAGGAAGCGTCCTGTGCCTCCGTCGCCACTGAACGAAAGGCGTGACCTCGTGCTGTCCGAGAACGTGAGACGGATCGTGTCCGCCCGGGTGAACGATCCCGATGCCGTGGCGACGGCCGCCGCCCGCCGGGTGAAGGCCACCTCGCTGTTCGGCGAACACGGCAAGGCGATGATCATCGCCGCCGACCACCCCGCGCGCGGAGCCACCCGCGTCGGCGGCGACCCCAACGCCATGGCGGACCGTTTCGAGCTGCTGGACCGGCTGTGCACAGCGCTCGAACGCCCCGGGGTGACAGGCGTGTTGGCCACGGCCGACATCCTCGAGGACCTGCTCCTGCTCGGCGTCCTGGACGGCAAGAGCGTGTTCGGTTCGATGAACCGGGCAGGGCTGGCGGGCTCGGTGTTCGAGATCGACGACCGCTTCACCGGCTACGACGCCGAGACGATCGCCTCGATGGGCTTCGACGGCGGCAAGACGCTCACCCGGATCGCGCTGGGCGATCCGGCCACTCCCTCCGTCCTGGCGGACACGGCCAACGCGATCAACGAGCTCAACGACCGTCAGCTCATCGCGATGGTCGAGCCGTTCCTCTCCGTCTGGCAGGACGGGAAGATCCGCAACGACCTCTCCACGGACGCGGTCATCAAGTCGGTCGCCATCGCCTCAGGGCTGGGCCGACGCAGCGCGTACACCTGGCTGAAGCTGCCGGTCGTCGAGGGAATGGAGCGGGTCCTGGCCGCCTCCACCCTGCCGGCACTGCTGCTGGGCGGCGAAGTGAAGGACGCCGAGGCGGCCTTCGCGTCCTGGGGCAAGGCGCTCAGGCAGCCGACCGCGCAGGGGCTGGTCGTGGGGCGCTCCCTGCTCTACCCGGCGGGCGGCGATGTGGCCGGTGCGGTGGACAAGGCGGTGAGCCTGCTGTGAGCAGCAAGTACCACCTGCCGGCCGGGACTTCGTCCGACGGCCCCTACGACGTCCTGGTCACGCCGGAGTCGGCGGGCTGGGGACACTCCGGCCTCAGGATCCTGACCCTGGGGCCGGGCGAGGCACACGCCTTGTCCACCTCGGACTGCGAGTTCCTGGTCCTGCCGCTGACGGGCTCGTGCACCGTCACCACCGACGGCACGGCCTTCCAACTCGAAGGCAGAACAAGCGTGTTCGCCTCGGTCACCGACTTCGCCTACCTCCCCCGCGAGTCGGAGGCCCTCATCAGCAGCGCGCACGGCGGGACGTTCGCGCTGCCCAGCGCCCGTACCGGGCGGAGCTCACTCTCCGCCCGGTACGGGGCCAAGGAGAACGTCCCCGTGGAGCTGCGCGGGGCCGGGGCGTGCTCGCGCCAGGTCAACAACTACTGCCTGCCGGGCACCTTCGACGCCGAGCAGCTGCTGGTGTGCGAGGTGCTCACCCCGGGCGGCAACTGGTCGTCGTACCCGCCGCACAAGCACGACGAGAACCGGCCGGGAGCCGAGTCGGAGCTGGAGGAGATCTACTACTTCCAGGTCGCCGGCGGCGAGAACGGGTTCGGCTACCAGCGGGTGTACGGCACCGAGGACCGGCCCATCGACGTGCTCGCCGAGGTCCGCTCCGGCGACACCGTGCTGATCCCGCACGGCTGGCACGGGCCGTCCGTCGCCGCGCCCGGCTACGACCTCTACTACCTCAACGTCATGGCCGGTCCCGGGCAGGACCGCGCCTGGCTGATCTGCGACGACCCCGCGCACGGCTGGGTGCGCTCGACGTGGGACGCGCAGGACGTCGACGACCGGCTGCCCTTCGGAGCGACCTCATGAACACCGTACGGCTGACCACCGCACAGGCGCTGGTGCGCTTCCTCGCCAACCAGTACAGCGAGCGCGACGGGCAGGAACAGAGGCTGATCCCCGGGATGTGGGGCATCTTCGGACACGGCAACGTGGCCGGCGTCGGGCAGGCCCTGCTGCAGGCCGCGGTCACCCAAGAGGCCGATCTCCCTTACTACTTGGCCCGTAACGAGCAGGGCATGGTGCACGCCTCGGTCGCCTACGCCAAGATGCGCGACCGGCTGGCGACCTTCGCCTGCACCGCCTCGACCGGCCCCGGCTCGACGAACATGATCACGGGCGCGGCGCTGGCCACCACCAACCGGCTTCCGGTGCTGCTGCTGCCGTCCGACATGTTCGCCACGCGGGCCGCCGACCCGGTGCTCCAGCAGCTGGAGGACACACGCGGCGGGGACGTCACCGTCAACGACGCCTTTAGGGCCGTCTCGAAGTACTTCGACCGCGTCTCCCGTCCCGAGCAGCTGATCCCGGCCGCCCTCGCGGCGATGCGGGTGCTGACCGACCCGGTGGAGACCGGCGCCGTCACCCTCGCCCTGCCCCAGGACGTGCAGGCCGAGGCCTATGACTGGCCAGTGTCCTTCTTCCGGCGCCGGGTGTGGCACGTGGGCCGCCCGGTGCCCGAACCGGCCGCCGTCGAGCGTGCCTACGCACTGCTGCGGGGCGCGAGGAGGCCACTGATCGTGGCGGGCGGCGGGGTCGTGTACTCCGGCGCCGAGACCGCGCTGCGCGCCTTCTCGGAGACCACCGGCATCCCGGTCGCCGACACCCACGCCGGCAAGGGCGCGGTGCCGTGGGACCACCCGTACGCGGTCGGCGGCATTGGCTCCACGGGGTCGTACGCGGCGAACGCGCTCGCGAAGGACGCGGACGTGGTGCTGGGCATCGGCACCCGGTACTCCGACTTCACCACCGCCAGCCACACCGTCTTCGGTAACCCGGAGGTCACGTTCGTCAACCTCAACGTGGCCCGCCTGGACGCCGTCAAGCACTCCGCCGAGCCGCTGGTCGCGGACGCCCGCCTCGGCATCGAGGCACTGGCCGAGGCGCTCGACGGCTGGGAGGTGGAGCCTTCGTACCGCGCGAGGATCCGTGAACTCATCGCCCGTACACGGGAGATCGAGGAGGGGTGCTTCACCGTGGGCCATGGTCCGCTCCCCGCCCAGACGGAGATCCTCGGCGCCCTCAACGACGTCCTGGACGACCGCGCGGTGGTCATCAACGCGGCCGGATCCATGCCGGGCGATCTGCAGCAGCTGTGGCGGGCGCGGGATCCGAAGGCCTACCACGTCGAGTACGCCTACTCCTGCATGGGCTACGAGGTGGCCGCCGGCGTCGGCGCGAAGATGGCCGACCCCTCGCGTGAGGTCGTCGTCCTGGTCGGTGACGGCTCCTATCTGATGATGGCTCAGGAGATCGTCACCATGGTCTCCGAGGGTCTGAAGGTCATCATCGTCCTGGTCCAGAACCACGGCTTCGCCTCGATCGGGGCGCTGTCGGAATCGCTCGGCTCGCAGCGCTTCGGCACCAAGTACCGCTACCGGAACGGCAATTCGGGCCACCTCGACGGGGATGTCCTGCCGGTCGACCTCGCCGCCAACGCCTCCTCACTGGGCGCGGACGTCCTGCACGCCACCTCGGTCGACGAGTTCCGCGCGGCAATGGAGAAGGCGAAGGCGGCCACCCGGACGACCGTCGTGCACGTCGAGACCGATCTCTACGGCCCCAACCCGCCCGGCCACGGCTGGTGGGACGTCCCGGTCGGCGAGGTCTCCGCCCTGGAGTCCACCCGCTCCGCGTACGAGACGTACGCCGCCCACAAGCACAACCAGCGTCACTACCTCTAAGGACACCGCTTCCGTGAACACCATTCCCCACTGGATCAACGGCGCACCCGTCTCCGGCACGGACACCCAGGCGGTGTTCAACCCGGCCATCGGCCAGGAACAGGCTCGGGTCGTCCTCGGCGGCTACGCGGAGGTTGACGCCGCCGTCCGGGCCGCCTCCGCCGCGTTCGAGACCTGGTCCGAGTCCTCCCTCACCCAGCGCACCCAGGTGATGTTCGCCTTCCGTCAGCTCCTCGTCGAGCACGAGGAGGAGCTGGGCCGGATCATTTGCGCCGAGCACGGCAAGACCGTCGACGACGCCCGCGGCGAGATCGTGCGCGGCCGTGAGGTCGTCGAGTTCGCCTGCGGCCTCGGTGACGTACTGAAGGGCTCCTTCTCCGACCAGGTCTCGCGCGGCGTGGACGTGCACGACTTCCGTGAGCCGCTCGGTGTCGTCGCCGGCATCACCCCGTTCAACTTCCCGGCGATGGTGCCCCTGTGGATGCATCCCGTCGCCATCGCGACCGGCAACACCTTCGTCCTCAAGCCGTCCGAGCGTGACCCCTCGGCCGCCAACTTCGTCGCCGAGCTGTACCGCAGAGCCGGGTTGCCGGACGGTGTCTTCAACGTCGTCCACGGGGGCAAGCCGGCCGTCGACGCGATCCTGATCCACCCGGGCATCGAGGCCGTCTCCTTCGTCGGCTCCACTCCCATCGCCAAGTACGTCCACGAGCAGGCCACTTCGCACGGCAAGCGGGTCCAGGCCCTCGGCGGCGCCAAGAACCACGCCGTCGTCCTGCCCGACGCCGACCTGGAGTTCGCCGCCAACCACATCACCGCCGGTGCCTACGGTTCGGCCGGCGAGCGCTGCATGGCCGTCTCCGTGGCGGTCGCCGTCGGCGAGGCCGCGGACGGGCTCGTCGAGGTGCTTCAGCGCAAGGCCCGTGAGGTCAAGGTCGGCCCCGGTGACGTGCCCGGCACCGAGATGGGCCCGCTGGTGACCAAGGCCGCCCAGGAGCGAGTGGAGAACGCGGTCGGGACAGCGGCGGCACAGGGCGCCACTGTCGTCGTGGACGGGCGCGGGCTCAAGATCGACGGTCACGAGGACGGCTTCTTCACCGGCCCCTCCCTCCTCGACCACGTCACCACCCAGATGGACGCCTACAAGGAAGAGCTGTTCGGCCCGGTCCTCGCGATCGTGCGGGTCGACACGCTCGACGAGGCCATCGACATCATCAACGCCAACCCCTACGGCAACGGCACCGCCGTCTTCACCGCCTCCGGCGAAGCCGCCCGCCGCTTCCAGCGCCGGGTCAAGGTCGGAATGATCGGCATCAACGTCCCCGTCCCGGTCCCGATGGCCTACTACTCCTTCGGCGGCTGGAAGGACTCCCTCATCGGCGACCACCCCATCCACGGCCCCGAGGGCATCCGCTTCTACACGCGCCCCAAGGTCGTCACCACCCGCTGGCCCCAGCCCAAGCAGCAGGTCGCCGCCGGTTTCACCTTCCCCACCTCCAACTGACATTCCCCCCACCACGACTTTTCGAAGGACAGCTCCATGACCATACCCAAGCCGCTCTCCGTCGCTGTGATCGGAGCCGGTATGGCCGGCCGCAGTCATGCCGCCGGGTACCGCAACGTCAACACCGTCTTCGGCGCCGGTCTGCCGCCGGTACGGCTGGCCGCGATAGCCGATGCCAACGTGGCGCTCGGCGAGGACGCCGCCCGGCGTTACGGCTTCGAGAAGGCACTTCCGAGCTGGGAGGCCGTGGTGGAGGACCCGACCATCGACGCGGTCAGCATCGTCGTCGGCAATGCTCTGCACCGGCCGATCGCCGAGGCGCTGGTCGCCGCCGGGAAGCACGTGCTGTGCGAGAAGCCGCTGGCCGGGTCGCTCGAAGACGCCCGTGCCATGGCCGCGTTGGAGCGCTCCGCCGAGGTGGTGACTGCGGTCGGGTACACCTTCCGCCGTGCGCCCGGCATCGCCGCCATCCGCGACCATGTGCTGCGCGGAGAACTGGGTGACCTCAGCCTGTTCAGCGGACGCTACTGGTGCGACTACGCGACCGACCCGAACGGCCCGCTGAGCTGGCGGTTCAGGGGCGGAGCCGGGTCCGGTGCGCTGGGGGACATCGGCTCGCACATCATCGACGCCGCCGAGTACATCGCCGGCCCGATCGCCTCGGTGTCCGGTGCCGTACTGTCGACGCAGATCACCAAGCGTGCGCTGCCGCTGGGCGCGGTCGTCGGACACAACGCGGCGCCTGTCTCGGACGAGTTCGGCGAGGTCGAGAACGAGGACACCGCGTCCTTCACCGCCCGGTTCGAGTCCGGGCTCGTCGGCAGCTTCTCCGTGACGCGCACCGGGTTCGGGCTGCCGAACGGGCTCGCCTTCGACGTGCTCGGCGTCGGTGGGCGGGCCGCGTTCGACCAGCACCGGCCCGCCGAGTACCTCTTCGACGACGCCCAGCCCGACGCCCGTACCCGGGGCGCCCGGCAGATCATCGCCGGCCCGCAGCTGCCGTACTTCGCGGGCGGCGTCCCGATGGAGGCACCGGGTGTCGGCGCCAGCAACGGCGACAACTTCACCTACCAGGCACGGGCGTTCCTGGACCAGGTCGCCGGGGTCGCAGAGCCGCTGCCGGCATGCGCCACCTTCGCCGACGCGCTGCGGACCATGGAGATCATCCAGGCCGTCGTCGACTCCTCCCGCAGCGGCGGCGCGTCCGTCGCCGTTCCGCCCGCGGCCTGACCTCCTCCTCGACCGAAGGACCTGACCCATGGCTCTCAAGCTCGGCGCCTACACCGCCTGTCTGCACGACCGTCCGCTGACCGAAGCCCTCGACATCCTCAAGGAGAACGGATTGACCTCCGTCGAGGTCAACACCGGCGGCTTCATCCCGTCTCCGCACTGCCCCGTCGATCTGCTGCTGTCCTCGGCCGCCGCGCGCGAGGAGTACCTCTCCACCTTCGCCGACCGGGGCATGGAACTGACCGGCCTGAACTGCAACGGCAACCCGCTCAACCCGCTCCCCGGCGTCGGCCCGAAGCACGCCGACGACCTGCGGCGCACCATCCGGCTGGCCGGACTGCTCGGGATCAGGCACGTGGTCACCATGTCCGGCACGCCGGGCTCCGACCCCGACGCCACGTACCCGTCCTGGGTCGTCAACCCGTGGGACGGCGTCTACATGGACGTCCTCGACTACCAGTGGGGTGTGGCCGTCGAGTTCTGGAAGGAGATCGACGCCCTCGCCCGGGAGAACGACGTCCGGATCGCCGTCGAGATGCACCCGCACAACCTGGTCTTCTCCCCGGTCACCCTCAAGCGGCTGGTCGACGAGGGCGGGCTGACGAACGTCGGCGCCGAGATGGACCCCTCGCATCTGATGTGGCAGGGCATGGACGTCATCGCATGCGTCAAGTGGCTTGGCCCGCTCGTGTTCCACGCCGCGGCCAAGGACGCGACCCTCTGCCCGGGCGCCGACATCCGCGGTGTCCTCGACACCTCGTTCGCCCGTGTGCCGGCCGACGCCCCGGACAAGGTCCCCACCGGGTACGGGTTCTGGTGCAACGCCTGGCCGGAGAACCCGGCGTGGAAGTTCGTCGCCGTCGGCCTCGGTCACGACGTCGCCTACTGGACCGAGTTCCTGCGCGCCCTCGCCGAGATAGACCCGGACATGGCCGTCAACATCGAGCACGAGGACGCCGCCTTCTCCCGTACCGACGGACTCGCCCTGGCGGCGAAGAACCTGCACAGCGCCGCGTCGGCCCTCTGACCACCCTCGCTTCCGATCTCGGAGGACCCCCAGTGAAACTCGCTCTCGATCCGCAGATGTTCTACTCCACGCACTCGGTGCTGGATCTCCCCGACCTGGTGGCCCGTGCCGGCTACTCCTGGATGGAACTCTCGCCCAAGGACGACTTCATCCCCTTCTTCAGCCACCCGCGCGCCGACGACGCCACCGTGGCCAAGCTGCGCAAGCGCGCCGCCGACGCCGGGGTCGGCATCGCCTCCGTCCTGCCGGTGCTGCGCTGGTCAGGGCCGGGCGAGGAGGAGCGGCAGGCCGCGGTACGGGCCTGGAAGCGCGCCATCCGGATGACCGTCGACCTCGGCGTCAACACCATGAACTCCGAGTTCAACGGCCGTCCCGAGGGTGCCGAGTTCGCGGAGAGTCAGTTCCTTCGCTCGATGGACGAGCTGATACCCGTGTTCGAACGCGAGGGCGTCAAGCTCGTCCTGGAACCGCACCCGGACGATTTCATCGAGGATGGTCACGCTGCGGTGAACATGGTGCGCGGCCTGAACCGGGACTGGATCTCGTTCCTGTACTGCACGCCGCACACCTTCCACCAGGGCAACGATGCGACCGGAATCATCACTGCAGCAGCAGAGAAGGTCACCTACGTCCACCTCGCCGACACCCTCGACCACACCGCCTCCAACGGGCTGCGCTACATCGTCAACCCGCCCGGATCGACCGTGCGCGTGCACCAGCATGCCGAAATGGGCCGCGGTGAGGTCGACTTCGACGAGGTGTTCGCCGCGCTCGCCTCGGTCGGATTCGACGGAGTCGTCTCGTCGTGCGTCTTCGGCTGGGAGGAGTACGCCGCCGAGATCAGCGTCCGCCAACGGGAGAAGGCAACCGCACTGATCGACAAGCACTTCGGAGGGGGCAGGCTGGAGACCGAGAAGCAATGATCTCCGATGACCGGCTCCATGCTGTTTCGCACCTGGTAGAGCCCTCCAACGTGCCCGGGAGTGTAGATCTAACGGCGGATCCGACGATCACGGGAGAGACGTCATGTGACTGATACCGGCGTGGAGTCGGAGACTGTCGAGCCTGTCGAGAGTGCCCAGGTGGGGCAGCCTGTGCCTGGGTCCGACGAGCAGGTGGTCGCGATGCTGGTGGAGCGGGCCCGCTCGGATGGTCAGGCCCTTCGCCGTGAGCGAGATGACCATCTCGTCGACTCCGGTCAGGCGCTTCTGTCGCTTCTTGACGATCTTCGGCTCGAAGGACCCGTGGCGGTCGCGGGGCACGGTTATCTCCACCGGGCCGACGTCGGTCAGCACGGTCTTGGAGCCTGTGCCGTTGCGGGAGTTGCCGCTGTTCTTGCCGGCCGGGTCGTGCTTGTCGTAGCCGAGGTGGTCCGTGATCTCGCCTTCCAGGGCGGACTCCAGCAGCCGCTTGGTCAGCTGCTGCAGCAGCCCGTCTTCACCGGTCAGCTGCAGCCCCTCCACCTGGCCCGGTGCACCAGCTCGTCGATCAACTGGACATCAACGGCCTTCGCCGACACCGCACTTGCCGACGGCGTGACACCGGAGAGGCGCGACGTTCAGGCAGGTGAGCTCCAAGGCCGTCGGGTCGTCCTCGGCATCGTTGACGGCGCAGGCAGGCACGGCGTGATGCTGTGGGCCGGCGGCACCGGTCACGATCTTCGCCTCGGTGGTCGTGCTGTCGGAGTTGTGGCGGTGGATGCCGCCGCCGATGCCGAGTGGCCGCAGCTGCATCGGGCGGGGCGTTCCCGCCGGTGGCGGTCCGACCGCAGCTTGCTGCGGCGTCTCGGATGGACGTTCCCCCCTGTCGAGCACTCGTCAACCTCATTGCCAACTTTTTGACAGCAGTCCACTTATTGTCAGGTGTAAACTACTGGCCATGGTAAGTCAGCCGACAGACCTGGTGGAACACGTCGCGACGCCACGCAACCGCACCGGCGGCTCCGACCCGCGGGTCCGGCGGACTCGCCGCGCCTTGCAGGAAGCGATGGCGAGCCTCGTCGAAGAGGCGGCACCGGTGACGATGAGCGCGGTGGCGCAGCGCGCGGGACTGAGCCGTCAGGTGCTGCACAACCACTACGACTCGATCGAGCCCCTCGCGGCGCAAGTGCTCGTGCGTCGCATGCTCGAAGGCGCCGGGCAGGAGGCTCCGCCGGAACCGGAGGCCGCGCTGCAAGCGCTCACCGACGCGGTGCGGCGCGAGGGACTGGTTCCGTTCCTCGCGTTCATCCACCGCGACCGGGACGTGTTCCTCGCACTGCGCGAACTCGCCCACGGGCAGACCACCGTGCTGCTCGCACGAGTGTTCTCCGGAGCCGTCAGCGAGCACCCGGACATCGGCGAACCGGCCGCTGCCGACACAGAAGCAGCACTGTTCGCCGCTGGAGGGATGACGACCCTGGTCGACGCGTGGCTGCACATGGACGCGCCACCCGACGCGGCGGCGCAGGCAGCCCTCCTTGAGCGATACGCGCGGGCGGTTTTCGCAGCACAGTAAGGCACCGCCGCGACGGAGTCACCGCAATCGACCCACTCGGTGCCGGACAGCGACGGAACAGGTCGCCACGGATCGGGCCGACCGGCCCGACCGCGAGAGAAAGGCAGCACCATCATGAAGATCATTGCGTTGGAAGAGCATTTCGTCCTCCCCAAGTTCATGGACGTGTGGGAGGACGCTCCGGGCGGACACGACGAGGCAGACAGCGTGCTCGTGCGGACGCGCCGCGTGGAGCAGGCAGCTCTCGACCTCGGCGAGCAGCGGATCGCCGCGATGGACGATCAAGGCGTCGACGTGCAAGTCCTCTCGCTCAACTCGCCCGGCGTGCAGGATCTCCCCGCACCTGACGCGGTGACCATGGCCCGGCACGCCAACGACGTGCTCGCCGACGCCGTCGCCGCGCACCCTGACCGGTTCCAGGGCTTCGCGGCGGTCCCCACTCCGGACCCGGCAGCGGCCGCCGCCGAACTGGAACGCGCCGTCGGCACACTCGGGTTCCCCGGCGCACTCATCAACGGACGCACCGGTGACCTGAGCATGGAGAACCGCGTCTTCGATGACCTGTACGCGGTCGCCGAACGACTCGGGGCACCGATCTATATTCACCCCCAAGTGCCCACCGCGCCGGTCCGCGACGCCTACTACTCGGGCCTTGGCGACCTGGACTTCGTCCTGTCCTCGCCCGCGATCGGCTGGCATTACGACACCGGCATGCAGTTCCTGCGCATGGCGATCGGCGGTGTCTTCGACCGGCACCCGGGCCTGCAGGTCGTCCTCGGCCACTGGGGCGAGCTCGTGCTGTTCTACTTCGAACGGTGGCGGCCGATCCTTGAAGAGACCGGCTTGCACCTGCAGCGCCCTTTGTCGGAAGTGATGCGGGAGAACGTCTGGGTGACCGGCAGCGGCATCCTCTCCGAGCGGTACTTCCGCTGGGCGTCCGAGGTCGTCGGCACGGACCGGATCATGACAGCGACGGACTACCCCTACATCGACAACTCCGGCGGCGCAGCACGGACGTTCATCGAAAACCTCCCGGCAACCGAAACCGAGCGGACCGCTGTCGCGTCCGGGAACTGGGAGCGACTCACCGCACGTCGAGCAGGGCAGAGCAGCCCGAACGCGTGACGCGGCGACAGAGGGCCAGATGGGTTTAACGTGCCGTTCCGGCCCCGCAGTGAGCTGAAGGATCTGCATACCTGGTGCCAGAGCCCGCCGACCTTGTCCGGGGTGCTGGTGACCGGGCCGGGCGGCCAGGGCAAGTCCCGCCTGGCCCGCCAGCTCGCCGCCGAACTGGCCGGATACGGCACGAGCGTATGGGATGCAACCGTTCAAGGAGCAACAAGCAGAGCTCCGCGCGCTGCTGGCCGCACCCCACACGGCCCCTGTCATCGCGGCGCGGGCAACGGATGGTGCTGCTACGTGCGCAGGGCCGCACTCGCGGCGACGTCGCCGCGCAATGCGGCGTGTCCGCTCCAACTGTCGACCGCTGGGTGGCCCGGTTCGCCGAGCACGGCGCCGCCGGACTCGCCAGCCGGTCACGAGCCCGCACCCGAGTTCCCGAACATGTCCGGGCCCACGCCCTGGAACTGGCTGCGGCCCCTCCACCGCTGACCACTGGCCTGACCTGCTGGACCACCGGGGCGCTTGCCGAGAACCTACGCCCAACCGACGGAATCACGGTGTCACATAACTACATCGCTGCCGTACTGCGCGAGGCGGGCATCAAGGCCGGTGAGGTACCCGGCGGCGATGGCGTTGTCGACGGGGTTCAGGGCGGCGGCCTTGACCCGGATCAGCACCGTACCGTCGGCGACAGCGGGGATGGCCAGATCGCCGATCTGGGGCTTGTCGCCGGCGGTCGGAACGTGAAGTGCACGCATGATGTCTCGTGGAGTTTCGTAGTGCTGGACGGACGGTTGTGGCGGCTGGACGGGTCAGAGCCGAAGGAGTACGGCCCGAAGCGGCCCTAGACGACCGCTGCGGCGAGCAGCAGCGGGTCCACGTTGACACCGATGACCTGGGCTTCCTTGCGCCGGGCGTGGGTCGCGATTGCGCCGATATTGATCAGGATCAGGCCGAGTGCGGCGAGGACTTCGAAGTCCGCCGGCTGGTGTTCGACAGCCTCACCAAGGGGCAGCAGCGCCGGCTGGGCGACAGCAGCCGCCGCATCCTGTGTGCCATCGACCCCGACGACCCCCGCCTCACCCCACGGACCGCCCTCTCATTTTGCGCGCTTGTGCCCGTCGGCATTTGTGATGATCCTTCGCGCGGTTCACGATGTCACGCGGCGCTGCAGGCCATGTCGCCAAGGGCGATGGTGTGGTTGGTGTGCCGGATCTTGGCCGCCAGGTACCGGGCGTTGTTCGCGGTGGCGTGCACGCCCGTCGGTGTCGTGCCGGCGATCGTGATGCCGAGGTCGCGCAGTTGGCGGCCCTTGTCGGGGTTGTTCGTCAGCAGGTCGATCTCGGTGATTCCCAAGGCCGTGAGCATCTGGGCGGCGGCGGTGTAGTCGCGTCCGTCTTCGGGCAGGCCGAGGGCGATGTTGGCCTGGTACGTGTCGAGCCCGGTGTCCTGCAGCGCGTAGGCGTCGAGCTTGTTGTACAGGCCGATGCCGCGGCCCTCTTGGCGCAGGTAGAGCAGCACGCCGCCGCCGGCGTTCTCGATCCGTTCGGCCGCCTCGCGCAGTTGTGGTCCGCAGTCGCAGCGGGCGGAGCCGAACACGTCGCCGGTCAGACACTCCGAGTGCATCCGCACCAGCGGCGTGACGCCTCCGGCCCGCTCGCCGAACATCAGCGCGACGTGTTCGGCGCCGTCGACAAGGCCGTGGAAGGTGGCCGCCTCGACGGTGACGTGGTAGCCGTCGGCGAAGCTCAGCGGTATGCGTACGCGGGTGCGCAGGGTGGCCGGGGGGATCTCGGTCGGCATGTTCGCTCCTTGATGGTGCTGTGGTCGTTCGTCGTCGCGGGTGTCGTGTTCGGTCACGTGTTGGGGTGGGCCGCGATGCGGTCGAGCCATTCCTCGAGCAGGCCTCGTTCGCGGTCGGTCAGCACGGCGGTGGTCTGCGGCAGCCGTGCCCGCAGGGCGATCGCGGCGGCGGCTGGGCCCGGGTCCGGTGCGGCGGGTTCGTCGAGCAGGATGGCCGCGGCCACGGCGTTCCAGGTGAGGTCGGCGACGGCCGGGTCGCGACGCTCGGGTGGCAGTTGGAGTTGCGCGTCGACCAGGCCGAATACGGTGGCGCAGACGAGTTGCGCCGCGTGCTGCTCGCTCACCCGCAGCCGGCCGGCCTCGGCGACCGGACGGAGCTGCTTGGCCACGGCGTCGGTTGCCGGTGCCGTATCCGGACGCGGGTCAGCCTGGATGGCGGCGTACAGGCCCGGGTGGTCGATGCCGAAGCGCACGTGCGCATGCCAGTTGGCGCGCAGATCCTCGACGGGGTCGCCGGAGCCGTCGCCGGGTAGCTCGTTCCGGAGGTACACGGCGCAGCCGACGGTCGAGGCGGCGTCCAGCAGTCCCCGTTTGTCGCCGAAGAGCCGGTAGATCGTCGGCGCGTTGGTCTTGGCGGCGGCGCACACCGCCCTGGTCGAGACCGCCGACGCGCCGCCTTCCGCCAGCAGGCGCAGTACCGCGGCCAGGATCCGGTCGCGGACGCTGCCGGTGTTCTCCTCGGTCAGTTCGGGGTTCTCCACGCTCATGTAGCAACGTTATCACGTACGTGCTATCTTCGCTCCGAACGTCGCTAAGCGGATTCTGCTATCAGCGCTAATAAGAGGGTGATCATGACAACCGAGGAGCGCGCCGTCCGTTTCGACCGCTATGGCGGACGCGAAGTGCCAGTCATGCAGCTCGGACAGGGGCACGCGCACGGCAAGATCGTCCCGATCCCCTGACCCGGCCAGCGCTGATCTGGGACCGGGCCTTCACCCCGGACACCGCGGTGGAGGACGCCTTCCTGGCCGAGACCGTCGATGAGGTGCTGGTCCCGCTCAATACCACTTGGCAACGTACTGACAAGGAGACATATCAGTGAATACATTCATCTGGATCGTCCAGGGCGTTCTCGCCGCGGTATTCGTCGCGGTCGCCATCATGAAACTGGCCATGCCCCGCGAGAAACTCGTCACCGTGTTCGCCTGGGTCGAGCAGTTCCCCGACGCCATGGTCAAGGCCATCGGCGTGCTCGAACTGCTCGTCGGCTTCGGCCTGATCCTCCCGTCCGCAGTGAACATCGCCCCTGGGCTGGTCCCCTGGGCGGCTGCCGGCGGACTGGCCTTGGCCCTCGGCGGGACAGCGGTCCACCTGCGCCGCTCCGAGGCTCAGATAGCCGCCGTCAACATCGTCTTCATCGCAGGCCTCGCGCTGATCGCCTGGGGACGCTTCGGCCCGCACCACTTCTGACCGGACCCGCACCGTCATGACCACCGTCACCGCCGCCTGTTCATCGCCACCGCTGTCCTCAGCGCGGCGGCGGACCCAACCCTCGAAGTGAGAAGACCTCGAATGCGCCGGGCGAGCAGCCTTTCTGGAACCCGCCCGCGCGGAGTCGAGATCGCATGGCTCGGGCCCGACACGGATCCGAGGACTGGGACGACCCCATTGAGACCGCCAGAAAGTACCGACATGATCAACAAAGTCCAAAGGCCCGCACTGTCCCGGCGCAAGCTGCTGACCGGCGCTGCCGTCGGTGGCGCCGCGGTAGCCACCTCGATGGTCCTGCCCGGCACCGCGGCGTACGCCGAAACACCGACGCAGGTGCCGGGCGTGCCGACGGTGGTGGACACCTCGCACGCCTCACCCGAAGTCGCGCGTTTGTTCGGGTCATACTTCCGTGACAAGAGCGCGGCCGACGTCGAGGCGACGATGGCGCACTTCGCGAAGTCGCCGGTCACCTACATCGACGCCACTCTCGGCTGGCCGTCCTACACCTGGCAAAGCGTGCACGACGTCTTCGCCCAGTACATGCCGACCTGGCCGGCCGGGGCGAAGTCCTACCCGACCCGGATCCTCGGGGACGCCACCAGCGCGGTGGTCTTCTTCACCAACACCCCGGGGCTGTTCGGCCCGTCGGAGTTGCGCACGATCGGCGTCGTCAACTTCCAGCACGGAAAGATCGTGCGCTGGGTCGACTACTGGGACGGCCGGCATTTCGGGATCGCCAATCTCGACGCGGCGAAGCTGCCGGACGACCAGTTCCCGCCGGACTTCAAGGAATCCACCGTCGGCGAAACCGCTGTACCGCGCCTGAAGAGCGTCGTCGACGATTTGGCCACGGCGCTACGCGCCGGCGATGCCGCGCACGCCGCGGCGCTGTTCGCACCGGACGCTTCCCTCACCGACCTGGTCTCCCACGTCCAGGTCGTCGGACGGCGCAGCATCGCCTCGTTCCTCGGCAACGCCGGCAGTCAGCTTCCGTTCGTCGGACCGGGCACCGCCGTGCGGCACGTGGTCGGCGGCATAGCCGGCGGCGGCTACGAATGGACCGCCACCGGACAGGTGCCTCGCGGCATGAATGCGATCGAGCTGGACCCGTGGGGAAAGATCACCAACCTCACGTCGATCTGGGACGGCGCCCGGGCCAGCGACGATCGGCTTCTGCACATCGCCGCCGCGGCCCTCGAACGCTGAGAACGCCCCGGCCGGTGTTCCGCGAGTTCTCCTGAGCCCGGATAGGTACCGAGGCGTGCCGGCTCCGCTCAGGGCTGATCTCCGTCACCGGCCCGGGATCGCAACGGCCTCTTGGCGCACGCGAGCCCGGTAGCGCTGCGGCGACTCCCCGATAACGCGCTTGAACGCCGTGCTGAACGCGCTCTCCGAGCCGTAGCCCAGCTCGGCGGCGAGCGCCGC
>NZ_JBSFHW010000054.1:0-63210 GCF_053597275.1 Streptomyces sp. NPDC001492
GTCTGGTGGTCCAGACCGGACAGCTGCACGTTGTGCAGCGAGTACCAGGCCGTATAGAGGAGCGGATTGGGACGTCGGCCTTTCCGGTTTTCGGGGGCTCAGGCGCAATGGGTATGCCCAAGAACGGCTTCCTCAGCCGAGTTGCTTGGCGAATGCCTCGTACGCTCGGTGATCGAAGAGGACGAACCGCACTTCCTCGACGCCCGTTGGTGTGTTCAGCACCGTCTCGACGGCAATACGAGCCGCGTCCTCCATCGGCCACCGATACACGCCGGTGGAGATCGCCGGGAACGCAACCGTCCGCGCACCCAACTCGTCCGCCACGCGCAGAGACTCCCGGTAGCAAGAGGCGAGAAGCGAGGCATCGCCGCCGCCAACCTGCCAGACCGGGCCCACCGTGTGGATCACCCAGCGTGCGTCCAGGTCGCCCGCGGTGGTGGCGATCGCCTGGCCGGTGGGAAGGCCCTTGCCGTAGTGGGAGGCGCGGAGTTTGCGGCACTCCTCCAGGATCGCGGGGCCGCCGCGGCGGTGGATGGCGCCGTCCACGCCTCCGCCGCCGAGCAGGGAGGAGTTCGCGGCGTTGACGATCGCGTCGACGCTTTCGCGGGTGATGTCGCCCTTGGTGACGGTGATGGTCGGCGTCATGTCTGTCTCAGCCTCCTCCAGACGGCCTTCGCGGCGTTGTGCCCGGACATGCCGTGCACCCCCGGGCCGGGTGGGGTGGCCGAGGAGCAGATGAAGACGGCCGGGTGGGGGGTGCTGTACGGGAACAGGGAGAGTTTGGGGCGCAGCAGGATCTGGAGTCCGCAGACCGCGCCGGAGGCGATGTCGCCACCGATGTAGTTGGCGTTGCGGGCGGCGAGTTCGGGCGGCCCTGCGGTGGCACGGGCGAGGACGCGGTCGCGGAACCCCGGGGCGAAGCGCTCCAGTTGGCGCTCCATGGCATCCGTGAGGTCTCCGGTCCAGCCGCTGGGGACGTGACCGTAGGCCCAGAAGACCTGCTGGCCGTCAGGGGCGCGGGTGGGGTCGACGACGCTCGGCTGGACCGTGATCATGAAGGGTTTGTCGGGTGCTCTGCCCTCCCGGGAGGCCGCGGTCAGGGCGGCGCCGATCTCCGCGCTGTCCGCGCCGATCTGCACGGTGCCGGCGGCGCGGGCCTCCTCGGCGGCCCACGGCACCGGGCCGTCCAGCGCGTAGTCCACCTTGAAGACTCCGGGGCCGTACTTGTAGCCCTCGTAGTAGCGGCCGAAGCCCGCGATGCGGGCCAGGGCGGTGGGTGAGGTGTCGAAGACGTAGGCGCGGGCGGGCGGCAGGTCGTCGAGACGCTTGACCTCGTAGTCCGTGTGGACCAGGCCGCCCAGGTCCTTGAGGTACGCGGTGAGCGCGTCGGAGATGGACTGGGAGCCGCCGCGGGCCACGGGCCAGCCGCGGGCGTGTGCGGCGAGGGCGAAGACCAGGCCGATGGCGCCGGTGGCGAAGCCATTCAGTGGGGCCATGACGTGTGCGACGAGGCCGGCGAACAGGGTCTTCGCCCGTTCGTCCTGGAAACGGCGGGTCAGCCAGGTCGACGGGGGCAGGCCGACCAGGCCGAAGCGGGCGAGGGTCACCGGGTCGCGCGGGAGGGCGGTGAGCGGCAGGGACATGAAGTCGCGGGCCAGGGTGTCCCACTTGGGGAGGAAGGGCGCGATCAGCCTGCGGTAGGCGCCCGCGTCCCGTGGGCCGAAGGACGCGGCCGTCTCGGCGACCGAGCGGGACAGGACGGCGGCGGTGCCGTCGGTGAAGGGGTGAGCCATGGGGAGCTCGGCGTGCAGCCACTCCAGGCCGTACCGCTCCAGGGGCAGGGCGCGGAACGCCGGGGAGTTGATGGCGAGGGGGTGGGCCGCGGAGCACGGGTCGTGCCGGAAGCCGGGCAGGGTGAGCTCTTCGGTGCGGGCTCCACCGCCGACGGTGTCACGGGCCTCGAAAACCGCCACGGAGAAGCCGCGGCGGGCCAGTTCCACGGCGGCCGTCAGTCCGTTCGGCCCCGCACCCACCACGACAGCATCGAGCATCGACGGCACCCCTTCGTCAGCCGACGGCCATTCAGGATCAGGATAAGCCGGGGGCCTGACAGCGCCGGGGGCAGGGAATGAGGACCGCCCAGGAGCTCGGGCCCAACGGTTGTACGCGGCCGTGGGTCAGGCCGACCCCTTTCGCAGAAGTGCCGCCACCCTCTCTGCCGTCGCGGCGTCACGGGCCGTCGTGAAGGGGAGGGCGTTGCCACCGGTGATGCGGAACGGTTCTCCTGTGAGCGTCTGGTGGGCGCCGCCCGCCTCCTCGACCAGCAGGATGCCCGCCGCGTGATCCCACGCCGCCTCCCAGGAGAAGGCGACGGCGTCCAACTGGCCGCGAGCCATGGCGAGATACTCCAGGCCCGCCGAGCCGCAGGAGCGGAACTCGATACCGTCGGTCCGCAGGCCGAGCAGGGTGCGCTTCTGCTCCTCGGTCGTGTAGTCCGGGTGGGAGGTGGCCACTTGGAGGTCCCGGCCGGGTATGGGCGAGCCCGCGGACAGCCGCTCGCCGTCGAGGAAGGCGCCCTGGCCCCTTATCGCCGTGGCCAGTTGGTCGCGCGCGGGTGCGTAGGTCCAGGAGGCGAGCAGGACTCCTCGGTGTGCGAGGGCGACCAGCGTGCAGAATCCGGCTTCGCCGCGCACGAACTGCCGTGTCCCGTCGACCGGGTCGACGATCCAGACCGGGGCGTCGCCCTGGATCGCCTCATATGTCACCGGGTCGGCGTGCACCGCCTCCTCGCCGACCACGACCGAACCGGGCAGGAGCGCGCCGAGGGCGTCCGTGAGGTACTGCTCGGCGAAGCGGTCGGCGTCGGTCACCAGGTCGTGCGGTCCGGCCTTCTGGTCGACCTCGTGCGCGGCGAGCCGGCGGAAGCGGGGCATGATCTCGGCCGCGGCGGCCTTGCGGACCGCCTCCTCCACGTCGGCCGAGTGGCGGGCGAGAAACTCGTCGATGGTTTCCTTGTCTTCGATCATGACTCCATGAGAGCACGCGCCACTGACAATCCCCACCGCGCCGGTGGACCCCCGCTGGAATCGGCGTGAACTCGGCGTGCCCGCTCAGCGGACCCGGTGTACGTGATCAGCGACCCACCGCGTACCCCTGCATCCCCCGAGGGTTCGCGGCCGCCGACAGGATGCCGGTCTCCGGGTCCCGGGCGACCGCGCACAGCCGGCCCTCCGACCAGGGGTCACCGACGGTGATGTCGTGTCCGCGCCTTCGGAGCTCCTCGACGACGCCAGGGTCCGTGCGGGACTCGACCGTCACGCTTCCCGGGCGCATTCCGCGCGGGTAGAACGACCCCGGGAAGCCGTCGTTGTGCCAGTTCGGAGCGTCGATCGCGCCCTGCAGGTCGAGGCCCCCACGGACCTGCCCGCGCAGGGCGACGGCCAGGAAGAAGTGCAGCTGCCACTGGTCCTGCTGATCACCGCCGGGCGTGCCGAACGCCATGACCGGGACGCCGTCCCGCAGGGCGATCGAGGGCGTGAGGGTGGTGCGGGGGCGGCGGCCGGGCGTCAGCGAGTTCGGAAGGCCCTCCTCCAGCCAGGTCATCTGCAGCCGGGTGCCGAGCGGAAAGCCCAGCTCGGGCACGACGGGGTTGGACTGCAGCCAGCCCCCGCTGGGCGTGGCCGCGACCAGGTTGCCCCAGCGGTCGACGACGTCGAGGTGGCAGGTGTCGCCACGGGTGGCGCCGTCGGCGCGCACCCCCGGTTCGGCGGCACGCGCGCGTGGCTCACCCGGCACCGGGGACGTGGTCGGCTTGGCGACCGTCGGCTCACCTGCGCCCATGGGGTTGAACCCGGTGTCGTCGGTGACGACCACGCGCGCGTGCCCGCTCAGCCGCGGGGTCCGCCCGCCGGGACTGCCGGGACGCAGCTCGTACGAGGCCTTGAAGCCGACGAGAGCGCGCCGGGCCGCGTTGTAGTCCGCCGACAGCAGCTCGTCGAGCGGGACCTCGGCGGCGTCCCCGTACCAGGCCTCCCGGTCGGCCATGGCCAGCTTGCAGCCCTCGATCAGCAGGTGGACGTAGTCGGCGGACCCGTACTCGGGCAGCTCGGGCGGGAGCAGGGCGAGCTGCTGGAGGAAGGCGGGGCCCTGGCTCCACGGGCCGGCCTTGCACAGGGTCCAGCCGTTCCAGTCGTACGTCGCCGGGGCCTCGTAGGTCGCGGACCAGCCGGCGAGGTCGGCGGCCGTGAGGGTGCCGGTGTGGCGTTCGCCGCTGGTGTCGATGGTGGGCCGCCGCGCCTGCCGTATCAGGGCCTCGGCGATGAACCCCGACCGCCAGACCTCCCTCGCCGCCTCGATCTGCGCGATCCTGTCCCCCGCACCGGCGACCTCGGTGAGCAGTCGTTTCCAGGTGGCGGCGAGGGCGGGGTTGCGCAGCAGCTCACCGGGGCGTGGGGCCTTCCCGCCCGGCAGGTAGACCTCCGCCGAGGAGGTCCACTCCGTCTCGAACAGCTGCCGTACCGACTCGACGGTCGCGCCGACGTTCTCCACGGGCGCGTGCCCGTGCTCGGCGTACCCGATGGCGTACTTGAGGACGTCGGCGAGGGGCTTGGTGCCGTGGTCGCGCAGGAGGAGCATCCAGGCGTCGAAGGCGCCGGGCACGGCGGCGGCGAGCGGTCCGGTGCCGGGGACGAGCTCCAGCCCGAGCCCCCGGTAGTGCGCGACCGTCGCTCCGGCGGGCGCGACGCCCTGGCCGCACAGCACCCGCACCTCGCCGCCCGCAGGGGCGAGCAGGATCGGCACCTCGCCGGCCGGTCCGTTGAGGTGCGGCTCGACGACGTGCAGCACGAACGCCCCGGCCACGGCAGCGTCGTACGCGTTGCCGCCGTCCTCAAGGACGGCCATCGCCGACTGCGAGGCCAGCCAGTGGGTGGAGGACACCATCCCGAAGGTGCCCTGGAGGGTGGGGCGAGTGGTGAAACGCATGTCTGACCTCGACGGTTGCGGGCAGGGGCCAGGCTCATCCAACCCCAGGCGAGACCCGGGGAGAAGGGCACGCCAGGCGCACCGCACATCCCGGGCCGACCGAAGCCCGGGCTGATCACCGCCGCACCGGTTCCGGTTGCCGACCTGCACACCGCAGGTTGCAATGAGGCTGTGGCCCGACGGCCGCAGCCGGCGGCGCAGGTGGTGTCCCGCCCCCGCTCGGCCCCGCTCGAGCCGGGGAGGCAGTGATGACGTTCCCTGAGCCCGGTCCCCGCCCCGCCGGTCACACCCGGTGGGGTCGGCTCGGCCTGGTGATGGTGCCGACTCTGGTGGTGTCCGCGCTGCTCCTGGTGGGGATCGGCAGCGGAACACTCCCCGTTTCGCTCGCGGTCACCGCACAGTCCATGGCGATCTCCGGACAGAACCTCGAGATCACCGCCGACCGGCTGGACGGCACCGGGTTCACCCAGTACGTCTCGACCGACCGGTCGAAGTCCCGGACGTACCCGGAGGCCATCGCCGGGATCGACTCGGCCGACCTGTACAACCTGTGCCAGTCGATGGTCGTCAAGCTCCCCGTCGTCGGCGAGACCACGCTGCGGATCGGTGCCGGCGGTGGCGGCAAGCCCGCGCACGCGGACCATCTCGTCGTCCACACCGACGACCTGGGCGGCGACGCGGTGTTCCACAACATCGTCATCGGCCAGGACGCCTCGACCTTCGAGAACGGCTCTGATGCCCTGACGGGACTCTTCGGACAGTCGGCCGACACCGTCCGCATCGAGCACCTCCGGCAGTCGACCCGGGAGGTGAAGGCGGCGACCTTCCGCCTCACGGGCCTGCACCTCAGCGTGAAGGCCGGAGCCAAGCCCTGCTAGTCCTCGCAGGAATCCGCTGAACGTCCCTCCCCCCTTGCCTGACCCAGGTGGGTGAATGCGTCCGTCCATTGGGGTCCCGCTGCTGTTTCTCTCAGTCACCCGCGGGTCCCACAGGAGTTGGCGATGCGTACCGCCCGAGACTCGGGAATTTGGGGCTTCTCGGCCCGTTGATGGGCCGGCCCGGATCGTCTGACGGGGAGAGGGATGACGACCAACGTCGACAGTGCCACCCAGACCACTGTGAGCAGACGTCTCACGGGCCACACCCGATGGAGGCGCCTGGCCGTGGCCATGGTGCCCACCTTGCTGGCGTCCGCAGGGCTGTGCACGGCGATGGCGCGTGGCGCCCTGGCCGCGTCCTTCGGAGTCTCACCCAACTCGTTCACGGTTTCCGGCGAGAGTTTCCAGATCTCGGCCAGCACGCTCGACGGGCGGGGGTTCGTTCAGTTCGGTGTGCTGGACCGCGGCGCTCATGCCTCGTACCCGGAGGCTCTCTCCGGCATCCGGTCCGCGGACCTGTACGACCTGTGCCAGTCCGTCGTCCAGGACGTGCCCCTGCTCGGGCCCGTCACCCTGCGGCTGACCTCGGGCAGCGGCGGGAGTCCCGCGCACGCGGACCGGCTCGTGGCCGACAGCCACGACCTGCAGGGCGACGCGCTCTTCCACAACATCAACATCGGTCAGGACGCCGCCACCGTGCAGGGTGTGCCGGGCGTGCACGGCGAGCCCGGCGGCTTCGGCGAGCAGGCCGACACCGTACGCATCGACAACCTGCGGCAGCAGACGCGTTCGGTGAGTGCGGCGACGTTCCGGCTGCCGGGACTCCATCTCAGCGTGCAGGTCGGCTCGAACCCGTGTTTCGACGCCGACGCGGATCAGGGGGACGACGACTCCTCCGGTGCGGGTCACGAAGGTCACGGCCCTTCTGGTGGCGATCACGGAGGTCACCACTCCTCCGACGGGGATCACGAAGGTCACCACTCGTCAGATACGGATCACGAAGGTCACCACTCCTCCGATGAGGATCACGGACACCGCCACACTCCGGAGGATCGCAGTGAGTAGTGCGTGGCTGCGCCTCGGAGGCAGGAGAAAGGGAGAGGACGACGGGGAGCGGCACGGATGGTGGAACGCCTTCGGTGACTGGCGGCGCAGTCGCCCGTTCTGGGCCGGAGTGTGGACGCTGCTGGCGGGGGTCGAGATCCTCTCCATCCCGTTCGCGCCGTTGCCGGTCATGATGCATGAGGGCGTCGCCGGTGTGGCCGGGTCGCTCATGGGGATCTTCCTGGTGGTCCTCGCGCTCAGCCTGTGGCTGTCGCCCGGGCACCGGGTGTTCGCGGGCATCGCCACGCTGGTGCTCGCGGTCGCCTCGCTCGTGCTCTCCAATTTCGGCGGCTTCCTGATCGGTTTTCTGCTCGGTATCACCGGCGGTGCGATGGCGGTGAGCTGGGTGCCGTACGCGAGGCCTCCGGTCCGGCCGCCGGTCTGGCCGGACTGGCGTCGCGGGAACGGCTCGGGCGGCTCCGGAGAGCCGGGCAGCCCGGAGGGGCCGGATGGTCCCGACGGCCCTGGTGATTCGGGCGGCCCCGGTGGGGCCGGAGGCTCCGGCGGCTCCGGCGAACCGGACGGCTGGGGAGGCAGCGGAGGTCATGCGGTCGGCGGCGGACCAGCCGGCGGCACCCCGCGCCCGAACGGTCTGACCTGGCGTACCAGCCGTATGCGGGCGCTCGGTGTGCTGCCGATCGGGGCTCTGCTGACCGGCGGGCTGCAACCGGCCCCGGCGCACCTGCCGCGAGCGGTGCCGAACCGCGTCGATCCGCCCAGCGTGCTCGGGAGCACCGCCGCCGACACCGCTCCCCCGCACCTGACCGTCTGCTCCCTGCTCGGCGGACTGCTGGCCGGGGCGGCACCCCCCGCGCGCGGCACCGGAGGCCGCATCCCGGGCTCAGGCTCCGCGGTGGACGGCCCGCACACACCCCTCGTCCCTCTTGTGCCGAAGCCGCGCACCGAGACGAACGACACCAGGCCCGGACGCGGGCCGGCCTCCGTCAAGCCCGCACCCGCTCCCGCTCCCTCCTCCGGAGCGGGCCTTCTCGGCTCGGTCTCCGACCTGCTCGGCCTGCACGGTTCGGACGACGCACGCGACAAGCAGGACAAGGGCCCCGCTGCCCAGAACGACCATGAGACGTCACGGCCGACCCGCCCCGCCGACCGGCCCCAGCGCAGCAAGCCCGACCACGTCGCCGGGCCGGGCAGGCCGGACAAGCAGCCGAGCACGTCGGACGGCAACGCCCCGCCGTCCGTCCTGCGCCTCGACATCCCGCCCCTGCCTGCCGACGGGCGGATGAACGGGCCCCTGTCGCTGCTGCCGCTGCACATCGATCTGGGCACGGGCTCCGACCGGGACGAGCACTCGCCCTGGTGCCTTCCGCAGCCCTTGATCTCCCTCAGGCTGGGTGTCGATGCCGCCGCGTACCGCGTACGCACCGCCGCCCAGCCGTTCCGGGTCGTCACCCCGCTGCTGGTGCTCACCGGGCTGACCTACCACGGCATCACCGAGGTGCCGACGGCGTACGGCCCCCAGGAGGTGCTGGTCTTCACCGCGTACCGGGTCGACATCGCGAGCCTGCGGCAGACGGCTCCGCTGCTCGCCCCCGGATGCGGCCGTCACCAGCCCCCGCCGCCGGCCCCGCCCTTCCACGGTCTGCCCGGCCTCCGGCTGCCCCTGCTCGACATGGGCATTCCCGGCATCGGCCGCGTGGACCCGTCCGCCCCCGGCCCCTGGTATCCCTGTCAGGGCACGCTGGAGACGGACGCTCCCTCCAGCACGACGGTGGCCACCGGGCGGCCCGTGGTCCTGCTGACCAAGGTCCTCAGCGGGAACCTCCTCGGCCTGCTCCCCGTCACGTTCACCCCGAGCATGCCGCCCCCGCTGCCACCGGGGCTCACCCTTCCCATCCCGATCTTCTTCACGAACGTCACCGCGTACAACCAGTTCCTCAGCGCAGACGAACTGGACGTCCCCGGGATCCACCAGACGGCGTCCCGCTGACTACGGTGGCCCGGGATGACGGCCAGGCACCGGGCTCGTTCGCCGCCCGGCACCTCGATCCCGGTACGGCTGCGGACTGATTGCGACCTGAAGCCGACGCTGTGGCCTGACGGTGCTCCACGGCTCCAGCCAACGGTGAGGCGTCCGCTTCGCACCATGCTGCGGACGTACGCCGGCCGGTCCGTCTCCAGCTTGCGCGTGAACGCCTCGTGCACCGCTTGCCGGTCGTCGTCCGTCAGCACCTCGCTGTACCCGTCGGTGTAAGTCACCTCAAAGCGGCGGGCCGTGTTGCCCAGGTGCAGATAGGCCCTGTGCCTGACGGTCATGTACATCCCGAGCAGGGGCTGCTCGGACAGATGCGCGGAAGGCGCGCGTCCGCTACCAACGCGCCGGCGCCGCGTACCACCGACCGACCACACGGCCCCCGATGAACAGCGCCAAACTACCGCCCTGCTAAGAGCAGTTGGAGGACGTTCCGCGTCTTCCCCGCCGCGAACCATCCCCGCCCCTCACATCCCCCCGACGAGCGCCGTGACCAGCGTGGCCACCCCGCCCCGCACCACAGCCAGCACCGCGTCCGAGGCGCCGCCCGCGACCGCACCGGCGAGCGCCCGCAGACGCTCGGGCCGCGAACGCACCGCCGTGACGACCGCACCGGCGTCGGTGACGCTGCCGTCCGGCGCCACGACTCCCTCCCGGGTCAACTGGGCGACGAAGGCGCGCAGTTCACCGACGGCCGCGTCCAGCTCGGCGGGTGAGACTCCCGGGGAGTTGTCGATCCTGAAGGTGTTGCCGCTGCCGCCGGTCTGGACGTTCTTGTCGCGGCCGATCTTGTCGCCGCCGAACTTGTCCCCGTGGACGTAGTCGGACATCCATGGCTCCTTCTCTTCTGTTCTCTTCTGTTCTCTTCGTGAGGGTGGTGGCTAGGCGGGAGATCCACTCCGGACGTTCTTGTCCCGGCCGACCTTGTCGCCGCCGAACTTGTCCCCGACGACGAGATCCCCTCCCACGTGCAGGATCCGTTCCGTGGCCGGCGGGTCCTCGATCGCGGCGACGATCGCCGCCTGGATGCGGTGGATCTCGTCGCGGGCCGTCCCGGACAGCGCCGTGTACTGCGTGCCCGCCGTCTCGATGAGCAGCGCGTACCGCTTGCGCCGCAGCAGCAGCCGGTAGAGCAGCACGCCCAGCAGGTAGGCGGTCCGGACGGCCAGCAGCACGACGAAGGCCGTGCCGATCCGTCGTACGGTCTCGGCGTCCGCGCCTGCGAGCCGGGACCCGGCACGCTGCAGGACCAGGCTGATCGCGCCGCCCAGGAGGAGCAGGGCGGCGATCTCTCGGAGCGGATGGAACGTCGCCAGCTTGCCTCGCCAGACCACGCGCAGCGTCTGGACCCGCGAGATGTTGGCGAGCGGGTAGGTCTCGTGTCCGATGGTGACGATCCGCTTGGCGATGCGGATCTCGCCGACCTTCTTCTTCGTTCTGCTCATCGCTGTTCGTCGTCCTCATTCGGTCGCGGTCGAGGTCGGGATGGGGGTGGGGGTGCCGTCGGACGGAGTGACCGTCGCCGGGTCGGACGGCTCGGCACAGTCGGGGAGCGACAGGGCGTCGGGGCCGCCGGTGAGCGCGGTGGCCGTGACCCAGCCTGTGCCACCGGTGGCGCGGAGCAGCTCGACCCACAGGTCGCTGTCGTAGCCGTGTGCCTGCACGGGGTCGCCGTGCGCCGCGCACAGCGCCTGGTACGAGCCGCCCGCCTCGATGTAGCTGATCTGCGTGTCGGCGGTGGTGGGCCCGGTGCGTACGGGTGCCGCCACGGCGCCGGTGACGGTCGCGCTCCCGGAAGGTCCGGTGTCGGTGGGCGTGTCCGTCGGTGTGGGGGTCGGCGAGTCCGTCGGCGGGTCCGAGGGCGCGGACGGCGTCGCGGTCACGTACACCGTCGTCGGCGTACGGCGGCTTGCGGTCACCCGGTCGCCGGGCTGGGGCGCGGTGTCGTCGGCGGGTGGCAGTCGTACGGTGCCGGCGGCGTCGGCGGTCGGGATGACGACCCGGGAGACGGTGCCCTCCTCGACGCCGTCCGCGGGCTCGGCCGCGTACTGCACCTGGAGGCAGTCGGCGGCCAGCTGCGCCACGGTGGCGTCGACGTCGGCGCCTGCGCTCACCTCGGGCAGGGTGATGCCGATGTCGCCGGTTCCGGCGGCACAGGAGGATGCCGAACTGGTCGGCACGGGAGAGTCCTGCTGTTTCGGGGCGTCGGCGATCTGCAGACGCGTCACCTTGCCGGGCTGCGTACGGGTCGCGTCGACCAGTACCGTGCCGCCCTGCGCGAGCGCGAGGTCCCGCCCGTCCAGGGAGGGCCGGACATGGCGGCCCTTGGTGTGGATCTCGTAGGCGGAGTAGACGTATCCCGTCCCCTGCGCGTCCCGTGCCTGGACGAACGCTGCGCTCCGGGTGGTCGTCGCGGAGTGCGCCAGGTGCCGGATCAGGACCACCAGGTTCTTTCCGCTGACCAGTCGCTGCTGGAATCCGCCGACGGAGACCTCGCCGAGCGGCGTGACGATCTTCGCGTCGGCGGAGACGCTGATGTTGCCCGCCGAGTCGATCGTGAACGACACCGGCAGGAAGGCCGGTTTGACGGTCACCGAGCCCTCGCCCGGTTCCTTGCAGCCGGCCAGGCCGGTCGCGAGCAGCGCCGCGAGCACGACCAAAGCGAGCGGCCTGGCAGGCTTCCCCCACGCCTTTCCGCGTGTCTTCCCCCGCATGATGTTCCCCCGATTCCCCCGACTTCCGGTTTCCGACTCCCTGATGAGTGGTCCGCCCAGTCTTCGCGCGGCAGGGGCCGCGGACATCCAGGCGGGCACCGGTCCGCCGGCGGGGGCTTCTCAGGGTCTGCCCTGATGTCATGGCCACCGCGCGCCCGTCAGCATGGGGTCATGAGCCGCAGCGTGCTGATCGTCGACGACGACGCCGCCTACCGGGCCGCCGTACGGGCCCTGTTGGAGGCGGACGGGGACTACGCCGTGACCGAGGCGGCTTCCGGGGCCGCGGCGCTCGCGGCGGTCGCCCGGGGGGAGCGGCCGGACATCGTGCTCCTGGACCTGGGGCTGCCCGGGGAGAACGTCTTCGCCGTGACGCGGGAGCTGAACACGCTGGCCGCCGACATGGTGCTCGTGCTGTGCTCGGTGCGCGAGGCCGATGAGTTCGCCGCGCGCCTCGCCCGCTCCCCGGCCACCGGTTTCCTGGCCAAGGACCGGCTGTCGGTCAGGGCCCTGTCGGACCTCGTCGGCCGCGGAGGGTGAGCCGGGACCGCAGGTCAGGAGTCCCTGGACTGGAGGTACTTGAGCACGGCCAGGACCCGGCGGTGGTACTCCCCCTCGCTCTCGTCGGGCAGTTCGAGCCGTCGGAAGATGCTGCCGACGTGGGTCTCGACGGTCTTCAGGGTGACGACGAGCTGCTCGGCGATCGCCTGGTTGGTCAGGCCCTGCGCCATGAGCCGGAGCACGTCCCGTTCGCGGGGGCTGAGCGTGGCCAGACCGCCGCGCCGGCGCGGGCCGTTGAGGAGCAGTTGCAGCACCCGCTGGTCGAACTCGCACTCCCCGTCGGCGATTCGGCCGACGGTGTCGAGGAAGTGCTCGTCGGCGACGCGCTCCTTGAGCAGGTAGCCGACGCCCCGGACGTCGGATGCCGTCAACTCGGCGAGGTGGGTGACCTGGACGCTCTGGGACAGCAACAGGATCCCCACGCCGTGGTGGGACCGGCGGATGTCCACGGCCGCCTGAAGCCCTTCCAGGCGTTTCGTCGGCGGCATCCTGATGTCGATCACCGCGAGGTCCGGGACCGTCCGGGCGACTGCCGCACGCAGCGCGTCCGCATCGCCCACCTGGGCGGTGACCACATGACCCCGACTCGCCAGCAGCGCGGCGAGCGCACCCCGGAAGAGACGCTCGTCGTCGGCGAGCACGATCCGCAGGGGTCTGGGCGAGGACGGGACGCTCGCGATGCCTCCGCGCGGGGAACCTCCCGGCAACTCGTGTTCCCTCACGCCCGCCCCGCCTCCCCCACCGCGAGGTCCGGGACCGTCCGGGCGACTGCCGCACGCAGCGCGTCCGCATCGCCCACCTGGGCGGTGACCACATGACCCCGACTCGCCAGCAGCGCGGCGAGCGCACCCCGGAAGAGACGCTCGTCGTCGGCGAGCACGATCCGCAGGGGTCTGGGCGAGGACGGGACGCTCGCGATGCCTCCGCGCGGGGAACCTCCCGGCAACTCGTGCTCCCTCACGCCCGCCCCGCCTCCCCCTCGTCGGAAACGCCGGAAGCCGTCTCCGCTACGGACAACGCCTCGGCCGCAGCCGCTGTCACGGCCAAGTCCCGGGTTCGGAGCGGCAGTTCCACCTCCACCACGGTTCCCTGCCCGCGTTCGCTGCGGACCGTCATGGTGCCGTCGAACACCGCCACCCGGTCCCTGAGCCCGAGCAGCCCGGTGCCGCCGCCCGGGTCGGCGCCGCCGGCACCGTCGTCGGCGACCGTCAGCCGCAGTACCCCGTCCTCGGCCCGGAGGCGGACGTCGATGCCGATGGTCCGCGCATGGGCGTGCTTCAGGGCGTTGGTGAGCGCCTCGGCGGCGACGAAGTACACGGTGGCCGCGAGCGGCGGCGGCAGCGCGGGGACCGCTCCCGCGGTCACCTCGACCGGGCAGGGGGCGCGCGCGGCGAGCGTCTCCAGGGCCGCCACCAGGCCCGTTTCGGTCAGTACGGCGGGATGGATGCCGTGCGCGAGGTCACGCAGCCGCTCGATGCCCTCGCCCATCAGCTCCGCGATCCGGTCGAGCAGCCCGACCAGTTCGGGATCGGGCGCCTCCCGGCCCGCGCACCTCTGCCGGGCCAGCCGTAACGTCACCAGCGCGGTGACGAACGTCGTCTGTGCCCCGTCGTGCAGGTCGTGCTCGATCCGCCGGCGCTGCTCGTCGCCCGCCTCGACGATACGGGCCCGTGACGCGCGCACCTCGGCCAGCTGGGCGCGCACCTCGGCGGCGAGGCGCTGGTTGTCCAGCTCCAGCGCCGCCGCGGAGACGACGGCTTCCAGAACGTAGCGGTCCTCGCGCAGCGCCGGGTCGTGGACGAGCACCCCGACCCGCTGGCCGTCCCGCTCCAGCGGGCTGACCTGCCGCCCCGGTGCCACGGCGAGCGCGGTGCCCCCACTGTCGACGTACCCCTCGGGGGCGGGGTAGCCGACCTGCACCGACGGGTCGCGCAGCGCCCGCGCCAGCGCGTCGCGCAACTGCGCCCGGGTGGCGGTCGGCATGCGGCGCAGCAGGTCGGCCACGGCCGTACGGCCCATGCGGACGTGCCAGACGCCGGCCAGGAAGGCCACCGGCAGCGCGAGCACCGCCACATGCGCGACGGCGATGAGCGGTGGATGGGTCGGCGAGTCGGGCCCCGTCCCGAGGATCGCGTCGAGCGTGGACGCGAGCCCGCCGACCAGTCCCACGCCGAACAGCGGCGCGAGCACCCGCCGCGCCGGACGGGTGGCCCTCACCCACCGGCCCAGCAGGACGGCGACGACGGCCGCGCTCATGACGAACTGGACCCGGTCGACCGCTTCGGGCAGCCAGAGCACGGGGCGCACCAGCAGCAGGTTCCGTACCAGCGAGTCGTAGAAGAGGGTGCTCAGCGGGATCAGCCCGAACGCCGTCGCACAGCCGGCGGCCACCAGGAGCCGCTCCAGCCGCGAGCGCAGCACCCCGTCGGGGAACATCAGCAGCAGCGGGATCAGGAATCCGCTCGACGCCGACCGCACCAGCAGCCCGACGGTGTGCGCCACCGGATCCGGGCTGATCTGCAGGTCCTCGGCGAACCAGCCGATGCCCACCCACAGCATCATCAGCCCGACCGGGTTGCTCGGCCGCCGCATCCGCGCGAGCAGCCCCGCCGCGAGATACAGACCGCCGACCGCGCCCGAGAACCATGTCGTGGTGGTGGTGACATACCGTCCGGGCGCGCTCACGACCAGCACATACGCCCCGAACACAAGCCCGCCCGCGGCCAGTCCGACCGCTTCGGCCTCCGGCGCGAGCCGCAGCCGTCCGCCCGGGACTCCCCAGCGCCCGGTCGGCCCGGCCACGTCCGCCGCCTCAGCCATGAGCCGCCTCCCCCTGGCGCGCGCCCCACCGCAGGCCAACGGCCCGTCGGGAGAGCCATGTTAGCGAGGCGAACCCCTCGGACCTGGTGGAACAGGGAGAAACAGGGACAGAAAACAGCAGAGTACGGAAGGGTGCGCCGATGCCCGTCGGCCCGTCCGCTCTCCCGCCGCCCTCCGGGACATGTCGCGGCCACGAGTTCGTAACGAGCCATTGACAGTGGCTTCCGGCGCGGGCACTCTCATGTCCACACGGTTGGCTAAACGATTAGGCAACCCGGAATCAACCACTTTGGGCAGGGGCAATGGCGCGCCGGATCGGGATCAAGGACGTGGCTGCGGCGGCAGGTGTGTCGACCGCGACCGTGTCGCACGTCCTGAACCGGGTCGAGGGCAAGCGGATCAGCGAGGAGACGCGCCGGCGCGTCTGGAAGGCCGCCGACGAGCTCGGGTACGCGCCCAACGGACTGGCCCGCGGGCTGCGGACGCAGCGGTCGCAGACCATCGGCTTCGTCAGCGACCAGATCGCCACCACCCCGCACGCGGGCCGCATGATCCTGGGTGCCCAGGAGGCCGCCGCGGCCGAGGGACTGGTCCTGCTGCTGGTCAACACGAGCGGCGATGCCGAACTGGAGCGCACCAGCATCGAGATGCTGCTCCAGCGGCAGGTGGACGGCATCGTGTACGCGGCCATGTACCACCGCATCGTGGAACTGCCGGAGGCGCTGCGCTCGACGCCCACCGTGCTGCTCGACGCGGGCTCGGCCGACCCCGCCGTCCCGTCCGTGGTGCCCGACGAGGTCCAGGGCGGTTACGCGGCGGTGCGCGAGCTGCTCGATCACGGCCACCGCCGGATCGGTGTGACCGTGCAGACCGTCGACCTGCCCGCGCGGCAGGGCCGGCTGGAGGGCTACCGCAAGGCGCTGGCCGAGGCCGGTGTCGCCTACGACCCGTCGCTGGTCGCCGCGGAGACGGCGGTGCCGTTCAACACGGTCGGCGGTGACGTCGACACCGGCTACCGGGCCGCGCGCCGGCTGCTGACGGCCGAGCAGCGCCCCACGGCCTTGTTCTGCTTCAACGACCGGATGGCCGCCGGCGCCTACCGGGCCGCCGCCGAGCTGGGGCTGTCCATCCCCGGCGATCTGTCGGTCATCGGGTTCGACAACCAGGAACTCGTCTGCGAGTCGGTGCACCCGCAGCTGAGCACGGTTCAGCTCCCGCACTACGAGATGGGGGCACGGGCCGTGGCCCAGTTGCTCGCGCTCACCAGGACTCCGGGCCGGCCACCGGGCCCGGACACCCAGGAATTGCTGCCTTGCCCGCTGGTGGCGCGGGCATCGGTCACTTCGCCGCCCCGACTCTGACCCCGGGACGGCGAAGCAATCGCACCGTGACAGGCGACCGTCGCAACCGGTCGTCGGTCCTGCCAGTACGCGGAACACAGTGAGGGTACACATATGTCCCCCGGGCTTTTCAATGAGCGGTTTTTCAACGAGCGGTCGAGGTGGCACTTCCGCCTGACGTCCGACGGCGCCGCGGAGTACTGAGCCGCGTATCTCCCGCCGACGAACCGTCGGCGCTTCAGACAGCCTTCCCGCATCCCGCCGCCGGCCGCGCGCCGGCCCCGGCTTCCCTCGCCATGCCGCGAGGGCCGCCGGCGGGTGCAGGGGGAAAGGCGCCTCCATCGAGTCCCCCGAGGCGATCGTGGCCGGCCGTGTCCGGTGACCGTCCGTCCTCGCATGCTCTGCTGCCATACCGAAAGGCACGCGTGTGTCCACCGCGCCCCGCGATCCGTACTGGCCCGTCGCGCATCTGCGCCCGCCCCGGAACTGGATCAACGACCCCAACGGACTGGTCTTCCATGACGGCCACTACCACGTCTTCCACCAGTACAACCCCTCCGGCGCGACGCACGCGAACATGCACTGGGCCCACTTCCGCAGCCCCGACCTGCTGAGCTGGGAACAACTGCCGATCGCCCTGTCCCCGACCCCGGGCGGCGTGGACGCCGACGGCTGCTTCTCTGGCAACGCGGTCTCCGACGGCGACCGCCTGGTCGCCTTCTACTCCGCGCACCGCTGGGACCGCTCGCCCCAGCACCAGCCGGTCGCCACCGCCGTCTCCCGCGACGGCGGCCGGACCTTCGGCCGGCGGGGCAAACCGGCCGTCGGCGCCTGGCCCGAGGACTGCACCATGTACCGCGACCCCTATGTGTGGCGGGACGGCGAGCGGTGGCGGATGCTGGTCGGCGCCGCCCTCGCGGACGGCCGTGGCGCGGCCCTGCTGTACGAGTCGCCCGACCTGGAGACCTGGACCTACCTCGGCCCCTTCGACGCCCGAGCACAGGAGCCGGTGGCCGGCACGGACCTGCACACCGGGGAGGGCTGGGAGTGCCCCCAGTACCTGCCGCCGCACTCCGGACGGCCCGGTGCCCTGATCTTCAGCGCCTGGAACGACCACGACGGCGCACGCTGCGTCACGGTCCTGGTCGGCGAGGAACACGGCAACAGGTTCGAGGCCGGCGCGCCCGCCTTCGTGGACCACGGCCCGGACTGCTACGCCCCCGCCCTGCTGCGCGCACCGGGCGGCCGATGGCTGCTGTGGGGCTGGTCCCCGGAGGCCCGCGAGGGGGACTGGGCGGTCGCGGACGGATGGGCCGGCGTACTGACGATCCCGCGCGAGATCTCGGTCGCTGCCGACGGCACGCTGCATCAGCGGCCCGCCGCTGAACTCCTCTCCCTGCGTGGCGAGTTGGCGTTCCACACGGAAGGCGTGGCGCACGGCCCGCAGCCCGTCGAACTGGGCAGTGCGGGCCGTGCCTTCGACCTGACGGCCCGTCTGGAGACGACCGGCGACGCAAGCCTGCGGCTGATCACCGGACCCGACGAGTATCTCGACATCCGCCTGGACGCCGCCGCGGGTGAGCTGGTCGTCGACCGCGACCATGCCTCGCTGGATCCCCGCGCGTACGGCGGCTCCTACCGCATGCCCTGCCCCACCGGGCAGCCGGTCGAACTGCGCATGGTCGTCGACCACTCCCTCGTCGAAGTCTTCCTGACCACCACCGGCCAGGTGCTCTCCCTGCGCTTCTACCCGACCGGGGACGGCCCTTGGCGGTTGCAGGCCCACACCGCGCCGGGCGCGCACCTGCGCCACACGGTCGACGCCTGGGAGCTGCTGCCCCTCGTGGTCAAGGAGCCGAGCGCCGGTCCCGAGCTGCCGCAGGGGCAGCCCACATGACGGAGTCATCGCCCACGTCGCCCTACCGGCGCGTGCCGGTCCCGAATCCCCCCATGCACCGAAGCACCGCCCACCCTCGCCCGCACCACACACCGGAGGCACCCACGATGAACGCCGGCACCACAAGAGCCCGCCGGACGGCTTCTACGGCCCTGGCCCTCGCCCTTCCCCTGGCCGCGCTCGCCGCCTGCGGCGGGGGCAGCGGCACCGGCACCTCCGCCGAGCAGGGCAGCGGCACGGGCACCATCACCGTCTGGGCCCACCAGGGACAGGCGAGTGAGGCGGCCGCCCTGCAGAGCGCGGTGAAGACCTTCAACTCCTCGCAGAAGAAGGTCAAGGTCAAGCTGACGCTGATCCCCGACACCGACTACACCAAGACCATCACCGCCACCGAGGCCTCCAAGCTGCCGGACGTGATGGAGTTCGACGGCCCGACCATGGCGAACTTCGTCTACAACAAGAAGCTCACCGCGATCGACAGTTACGTCTCCGCCAGGACGCTGGCCAACGCCACCCCGGCGATCAAGGCGGAGGGCCGGTTCGAGGGCAAGCAGTACGGGCTCGGCATGTACGACTCCGGGCTCGGCGTCTACGGCAACAGGAAGCTGCTGGACGCGGCCGGCGTCAAGTACCCCACCGGGCTGTCCGACGACTGGACCGCGGCCGAGTTCACCGCCGCCGTGAAGAAGCTGGCCGCCAAGGACTCCGACGGCAAGAGCCTGGACCTCCAGGAGAGCAACGGCTTCGCCAACGAGTGGGGCACCTACGGCTTCGCCCCGGTCGTGTGGTCGGCGGGCGGCTCCCTGCTGAAGAACGGCAAGGCCGAAGGCGCCGTGGACACCCCGGCCGTGGTCTCGGCGCTGAAGACCCTCCAGTCCTGGAAGAAGTACGTCGACCCCAACACCGACGGCAACGCCTTCGCCAAGGGCCGCGTCGCCCTCAGCTGGGTCGGCCACTGGATGTACCCCGCCTACGGCAAGGCGCTCGGCAAGGACCTGGTCGTGCTGCCGCTGCCCGACTTCGGCAACGGCCCCAAGACCGGCCAGGGTTCCTGGGCGTGGGGCATCGGAGCCGACACCAAGAACGGCAAGGCCGCCGGCGCCTTCCTCGACTCCCTGCTTGACGACACCAACGTCACCGCGATGACCACGGCCAACGGAGCCCCTCCCGGCACCAGGAGCGCGCTCGCCAAGAGCAGCCTGTACAAGCAGGGCGGCCCGCTGCAGCTCTTCGCCGACCAGCTCGCCAAGGCCTGTGGTGACACGAACATCGACAAGTCCTGCGTCGCCGTGACCCGCCCGGTCACCGCCGGATACCCCACGGTCACCGCCAAGTTCAGCCAGGCGCTGAGCGACGTCTACGGCGGCGCCGACCCGAAGTCCGCCCTGGACAAGGCCGCCCGCGCCATCGACCAGGACTTCTCGGACAACGACGGCTACAAGCTGCAGTAGCGGCATCCAGCAGCCGGAGGGACGGACCCACTCTGACAGCGCCCGTCCCTCCCGGCCCGGAAGAGGACACCCACCGTGACCACCGTGAAACCCGCACCCGCCGCACCCGACCGGCGGAAGCCGAGCCCACCCCCACCGCCGTCCCCCGAGCCCGTACGGCCTCGCCGCGTGAACCGCGACCGGGTGCACGGACTGCTGATGTCCGCACCCGCGCTCGGCGGACTCATCGCCTTCGTCGCCGTGCCGTTCGTGTACGCCGTCGTCCTGTCCTTCTACAACGTGCGGCTCGGCTCCCCGCTCCCGCCGCGCTTCTTCGGCATCGAGCAGTACCGGCGCATCTTCACCGACCCCGACATGTCCGGCCCGTTCCTACGGGCCCTGCTGAACAACCTGACCTTCGCCGTAGTCGTCGTACCCCTGCAGACGGGGCTCGCGCTGGGGTTGGCGATCCTGCTCAACCGCAAGCTGAAGGCGATCGGCGTCTTCCGGTCGCTGTTCTTCCTGCCGGTCGTCTTCCCCATGGCCCTCGTCGCGGTCATCTGGCGGCTCATCCTCGCCCGCAGCGGCGACGGCCTGCTCAACTCCGCGTTGCACGCGGTGAGTTTCGGCAACTGGGGCGCCTTCGACTGGCTCGGCGACGGCCTCACCGCCATGGCCTCGGTCATCGTGCTGTCGGTGTGGCAGGGCGTCGGCTTCCAGATGGTCATTCTGCTCGCCGGCCTCCAGCAGATCCCGGGCGAACTCTACGAGGCCGCCCAGCTCGACCGTGCCTCGCCCTGGCAGCAGTTCCGGAACGTCACCCTGCCCGGCATCCGCGGCACCCTCGTCTTCGTCGCCATGCTCACCTCGGTGCTGTCCTTCCGCGTCTTCGACCAGGTCT
Source organism: Streptomyces sp. NPDC001492 (assembly GCF_053597275.1). NCBI lineage: Bacteria > Bacillati > Actinomycetota > Actinomycetes > Kitasatosporales > Streptomycetaceae > Streptomyces > Streptomyces sp. NPDC001492. The sequence continues at coordinate 20,616 of NZ_JBSFHW010000054.1, forward strand.
ACGTCCTCGTCCACGGCGGCGGACTCGACGAGGACGCCACCCGCACGGTGATGTACCAGGCCGTCACCACCGCCTTCGACCAGAACAACATCGGCCAGGCGTCCGCGATCACCGTCGTGTTCTTCCTGATCGTCGTCGTCCTGACCCTCATCCAGCGCCGCGTCGTCCGCTCCGGCAACGAGGACTGATCATGACCAGCACACCCCTGCGCCGCTTCTTCGACTACGCCGTCCTCAGCGTCCTGGCGTTCGTCTTCGTCCTGCCGGTCCTCTACCTGGTCCTCGGCAGTTTCAAGCCGTCCGACCAGGTCCTGAACGGGCTGACCGGCTTCCTGCCCACCCATCTGTCCTTCGACAACTACCGCGCCGTACTGAACAGCTTCGACTCCGACGCCACCGGCTACTTCTGGCGCTTCATGGGCATCTCGCTGCTGGTGGCCACGGTCGTGGTGCTCGGCAACCTGATCGTCAACTCCACGGCCGCGTACGGCCTCACCCGACTGCGCTGGCGCGGCCAGCGTGCCGTCTTCACCCTCGTGCTGCTGCTGATGCTGGTGCCGTTCGAAGCGGTCGCCGTCCCGCTCTTCTACATGTTCAACGAGCAGCGCAACACCATCTACATCCAGGCCGTCCCCTTCATCGCCAACGCCTTCTCCATCTACCAGTTCGCCACGTTCTTCCGCGCGATCCCGCCCAGCATCGAGGAGGCCGCCCGTATCGACGGCGCCGGGCCCTGGCGCACCTTCTTCGCGATCATCGTCCCGATGTCGAAGCCGGTGTTCGCCTCGGTCGCGATCCTGACCTTCCTCACCCAGTGGGGTGCCTTCCTGTGGCCGGTCCTCATGATCTCCGACCCGTCGGTGCGCCCGCTGCCGCTGGAGATGAGCGTCTTCCAGGGCCAGATGCCCGTCGACTGGGGCCAGGTCCTCGCCTTCGGCGTCCTCCTCGTCCTGCCCGTCCTGATCGTCTTCGCGTTCTTCCAGCGCTGGTTCGTGCAGGGCGTGGCAAGCTCGGCCGTCAAGGGCTGAGTTGCCGGGTACGGGTCGCATGGCGTCCTGCGGGATCTCCTGCCGGCGACGCCATGCGCGCCGCATTCCCCCGCGGGCACCCTACGAAGATTTTGCGAACTCGCGGGGCCCGCATGAACCGCCTCCCACCTGCCTGGAGTCCCCTTTGTCCGCTCGTGCTCCGGGCCGGTAATCCCGTGTTCACCGACCTTCTCTTCCTGGGCGTTCTACGCGCGTGGTGTCATGCCCACGCTCACCCACCCCCCACGTGGGCATCAACTCGACCAGGAGTCACGCATGCTGTGGAAGGCCATCGGGCGCGCGGGTGTCGCCCTGGCGGCCGGCGCCGCCGTCGTCGCCACCGCCGTCCCCGCGAACGCCGCGAGCTACTCCGCGTTCGCCTTCTCCCGGAGCGGCAGCCAGCCGAACATCTACGACTTCATCGACTCGGCCACCACCTCCCTCGACATGACCATGTACGAGCTGGAGGACACCACGGCCGTCAACGACCTCATAGCGCTGAAGAACAAGGGCGTCACCGTGCGGGTGATCCTCGACCGCCAGCACAAGACGGCCAACAACTCGGCCTACACCGCCCTGACGAACGCGGGTGTGGGGGTGGTGTGGTCGTCGTCCGGCTTCGTCTACACCCACCAGAAGACGATCACGGCGGACGCCACCAAGTCGCTGGTCCTCACGGGCAATCTCACCTCGCAGTACTACGCGACCGGCCGCGACTACGGCGTCTTCACCGACGACACCCGTGACGTCGCCGCGATCGAGAAGGTCTTCAACGCCGACTACGCCGGCACCTCGATCACCCCGACCGACGGCGACCATCTGCTCTGGTCGCCCACCGACTCCCGCAACCGCCTGCTGTCCGTGGTCAACGCCGCCACCAAGACGCTCGACGTCGAGGAACTGGAGTTCAGCGACAGCACGGTGGTCGACGCCATCGCGGCGAGAGCGAAGGCGGGGGTGGCCGTGCGGGTGGTGCTGGAGAGTCCGTCCAGCTACTCCAGCGAGGTCTCCGAGATCGAGGCGGCGGGCGGCAAGGTGGTCGGCTACTCCGACCCCAACGGCTTCTACATCCACGCGAAGGCCATGGTCGCCGACTACGGCCTGTCCACCCAGGAGGTGGAGGCGGGCTCCATGAACATCAGCAGCAACTCCCTCTCCAACAACCGCGAGTTGGGCATCATCCTCACCGGAACCGGGGTGGCCCAGTCAGTGGCCACGACAGTCGAGACGACGTTCAACAGCGACTATGCGGGCGGCGCGGCGGCGTAGTGACATCGGGACACCTGCTCACGGCTGCCGCCTGCCCACCGTGAGCAGGTGTCCGCTCGCACCGAGGAGCGTCGGCTCCGACTCGATGCGACGGGGCGCCGCCGGCACGGCCTCGCGCCGCTCCGGGTCGTCCAGCCAGTCCTCCACACCGCCCATCAGCCAGGCGAGGCCCTCCAGGCCGTAGCAGCGCTCGTGCCGGAGCAGGTCGTGCAGCCCCGCGTAACGGTTGATGGTGGCCGCCACCACGGGCCCGCCCTGCCGCACCACCCGCCGCGCCTCGGCCAACGCCTTTACCCGTTCTTGATGTGGCCCCGGCCCCGCTCGGGCCCCGACCGCATCCGGGCGGTGCTCGTCGACTGGGAGAACGCCGAGGTCGAGCTGTATGACGGTGTCCGGCTCGTCACCGCCCGCCGACTGCGCCGGACGCCGACCGATGGTGACTGAACAGTAACCGCGCGGCCACGGAGCGAGTTGACACTTCCGTCTCACAGGGACTCATGTGAGACTGGCGCCCCGTCCGCAGTGCGGACCCCCTCCGCACACCGTCCCCCATCGAAAAGTGTGCCGTGCGCGATTTTCCTCTGCCGCTCGCCCTGACCGCGCGTCTGTCCCCGGTCGTCGTGCTGGCCGCGGCGGGCTGGGCGCTGACGTCCGGCCCCGCGGCGACGCCGACCGCAGAGCACAAGGACGCACCGAAGACCGGCAACCAGTCGGCCTCCGCGCCCTCCACGACCGCGCAGACCAAGACGTACGCCGCCGCCCCTGCACCCTGCGGCAGCGTGGCCGTGAAGACGCTCAAGTCCCTCGTACCGGGGGCCAAGACGGCGGGCAAGGAAATCCAGTCGACGGACACGAAACTGCGCCGCACCTGCTCCTGGAACGCGCTCAAGGGCTATGACTACCGGTGGCTCGACGTCTCCTTCGAGGTGATGAAGTCGGACGAAGCGGCACAGACCACCTATAAGCAGCGAATTACGGAGAAGGGTGGCGGAGGGGCGGTTCCCGGACTCGGTGACCAGGCCTACTCGATCGTCAACCTCACCACCGAGGACAAGCAGCAGACCCGCGAGGGCGTGGTGTTCGCCCAGGTCTCCAATGTGCTGGTGGTCGTCACGTACAACGGCAGCGACTTCGAGACGAAGAAGGCGCCCAGCACGGACGAGATCAACAAGGGTGCGATCAAGGCGTCGAGGGACGCCGTGACGGCCCTGAAGGGCAGCCAGTAGGACCGGCTGCCCTCCGCAGGCGCAGGCAGGAGCACGGGCTCAGACCTTGAGGCGGTCCCTTCCGCGCAGCAGCATCAGCACCACGTAGAGGACCATCGAAGTGCCGAGGCCGACCGCCCAGCCGTAGTCGGCGAGCGGCTCCAGCGCCGGAATGGGGCGGCCGTCGATCAGCGGCTTGAAGCTGGCGCCGCCGATCGCCAGGACACCGCCCGCCACGAAGGCGACGACGGCCCGCCAGTTCCAGCCTCCCTCGTACCAGTAGCGGCCGCCCGCGCGGTACAGGTCGACCAGGTCCAGCTTGCCGCGGCGCAGGATCCAGTAGTCGGCGATGAGAATGCCGGCGACCGTGCCGAGCAGTCCGCCGACCAGACCGAGCCAGGTGAAGATGTAGCCCTGCGGGTCGGAGTACAGCTTCCACGGGAAGATCAGCACGCCGATGACGCAGGTCGCGAGCGCACCGGCCCGGAAACTGACCTTCCGGGGCGCGATGTTGGAGAAGTCGAAGGCCGGCGAGACCAGGTTGGCCGCGATGTTCACGGACAGGGTCGCCACCAGCACGGTCACCAGTGCGTACAGCAGGCCGAAGACGTTGTCCGTCTTGGCGGCGAGCTGTACCGGGTCCCAGACCGCCTGCCCGTACACGGCCTGCGAACCGGAGGTGACCAGCACGGACAGCAGCGCGAAGAGCGTCATGGTGGTGGGCAGGCCGAGGGCCTGACCCCAGGTCTGCGCCTTCTGCGACTTTCCGTAGCGGGTGAAGTCCGGGATGTTCAGCGACAGCGTGGACCAGAAGCCGATCATGCCCATGAGGGACGGCCAGAACAGCTTCCAGAAGCCGCCGCCCCAGCCCAGCTTGGACGGCTGGTCGAGCAGCGGGCCGAAGCCGCCGGCCTTGTTGCTCATCCAGATCAGCATCACCAGCGCGCCGACGATGACGAAGGGCGCCGCCCAGTTCTCGAAGCGGCGGATCGTCTCCATGCCCCGGTAGATGATGGCCACCTGGATCACCCAGAAGATCGCGAACGACAGCCACATCGTCCAGGCGTAGCCGCCGACCTTCCCGGCGTCGGACCAGCCGTTGCCGATCAGCTTGCCGGCGAGGAAGTAGATCGCCTCACCGCCGATCCAGGTCTGGATGCCGAACCAGCCGCACGCCACCAGCGCCCGTACGACGGCCGGGAGGTTGGCGCCGCGGATGCCGAAGGAGGCGCGCGCGAAGACCGGGAAGGGGATGCCGTACTTCGGTCCCGCGTGCCCGGTGAGCAGCATCGGGATCAGCACGATCACATTGGCCAGGGCGATGGTGAGCACCGCCTGCTTCCAGTCCATGCCGACGGCGATCAGACCGGAGGCCAGGGTCCAGGAGGCCGTGTTGTGGGCCATGCCGACCCACAGGGCGGAGAAGTTGTACGTGGTCCAGGTGCGCTTCTCGACCGGGACCGGGAGCAGGTCCTCGTTGGCGTACGGGCCGCTGGGCTGCGGGGACCCGGGGGCGATCTCCACCCGCCCGTCGGCGAGGGTGACTTGGGCTGTCGGCGGTATGGCCGTGGGAGCGGTGTCGGTCATGGGCAGGCCAATCAATCAGGGGTGGGTCCGGAAAGGCCGTGCGGGTCTCCGGTCCCCTCCCCGGGGAGGTGGGGAGGGGAGAACTGGAGTGGGGGGATGGGGAGTTGAGCGGTGATGACGGTTCTCAGGCGTTGACGGCCGGGATGACCTGCGCGCCGTAGGCGTCGATCGTGGTCTCCTGCGCGTCGTGCATGTCGTAGACGGCGAACTGGTCGACGCCCAGCTCGCGCAGCGCGTTCAGCTTCTCGATGTGCTTCTCGACCGGGCCGATGATGCAGAACCGGTCGACGATCTCGTCGGGCACGAAGGCGGTGTCGGGGTTGTCGGCGCGCCCGTGGTGGGAGTAGTCGTACCCCTCACGTGCCTTGATGTAGTCGGTGAGTTCGTCGGGTACGGCCGCGGAGTGCTCGCCGTACTTCGACACCAGGTCGGCGACGTGGTTGCCGACCATGCCGCCGAACCAGCGGCACTGCTCGCGGGCGTGGGCGAGCGCCTCGGGCGAGTCGTCCTCGGTGACGTAGGCGGGGGCGGCGACGCAGATCTTGACGTCGGAGGGGTCCCGGCCTGCCGCGACCGCCGCGTCCTTGACCGCCTTCACCATGTACTCGGTGAGGTAGAGGTCGGCGAGCTGAAGGATGAAGCCGTCGGCCTCCTCGCCGGTCATCTTCAGCGCCTTGGGGCCGTACGCGGCCATCCAGACGGGGAGTTCGGCGTCCTCCTTGATCCAGGGGAACTTGATGACCGTACCGCCGAGGTCGGCCTCCTTGCCGGAGCCGAGCGCCCTGATCACCTTCATCGCCTCGCTGATCCGGGCGAGGGTGTTCGGGGTGCGGCCCGCGACACGCATCGCGGAGTCCCCGCGGCCGATGCCGCAGACGGTGCGGTTGCCGAACATGTCGTTGAGGGTGGCGAAGGTGGAGGCGGTGACCTCCCAGGTGCGGGTGCCCGGGTTGGTGACCATCGGGCCGACCGTCAGCTTCGTGGTGTTCGACAGGATCTGACTGTAGATCACGAACGGTTCCTGCCACAGCACGGCGGAGTCGAAGGTCCAGCCGTAGGTGAAGCCGTTGCGCTCGGCGCGCTTCATCAGGCTGACGACCTTCGAGGCCGGCGGGTCGGTCTGCAGGACAAGTCCGAAGTCCATGGGCGCCACTCCTAGTTGAGGTACTGACAGGTGGAGCGCGGGGTGTAGACGCCGTGCCCGGCGTGTCCGGTGTACTCCCGCTCGTTGATGACGACTTCGCCGCGCGAGAGGACCGTCTCGACCCGGCCGGTGGTGCGCTTGCCCTCGTAGGCCGAGTAGTCGACGTTCATGTGGTGCGTCTCGACGGACATGACCTGCTCGGCGTGCGGGTCGTAGATGACGACGTCGGCGTCGGCGCCGGGCGCGATCGTGCCCTTCTTCGGGTACATGCCGAACATGCGGGCCGGGGTGGCGCAGGCGATCTCGATCCAGCGGCGGCGGGAGATACGGCCCTCGACGACGGCCTGGTGGAGCAGGTCCATGCGGTTCTCGACGCCGGGGAGACCGTTGGGGATCTTGGAGAAGTCGCCCCGGCCGAGCTCCTTCTGGCCCACGAAGCAGAAGGGGCAGTGGTCGGTGGAGACCACCTGGAGGTCGTTGGTCCGCAGGCCCTGCCACAGCTTGGCCTGGTGCTCCTTGGGACGGAGCGGGGTGCTGCACACGTACTTCGAACCCTCGAAGTCCGGCTCGGCGAGGTTGTCGGTGGACAGGAACAGGTACTGCGGACAGGTCTCGCCGAAGACCGGGAGTCCCTCGTCACGGGCGCGTGCCAGCTCGGCCACTGCCTCCATGGCCGAGACGTGCACGACGTAGAGCGGGGCACCCGCGACCTGCGCGAGCTTGATGGCACGGTGGGTGGCCTCGGCCTCCAGCAGGGCCTTGCGGACCTCTCCGTGGTAGCGCGGGTCGGTCTCGCCGCGGGCCAGCGCCTGCTCGACCAGCACGTCGATCGCGATGCCGTTCTCGGCGTGCATCATGATCAGGCCGCCGTTCTCGGCGGAGCGCTGCATGGCGCGCAGGATCTGGCCGTCGTCGGAGTAGAAGACACCCGGGTAGGCCATGAACTGCTTGAAGGAGGTGACGCCTTCCTCGACGAGATGGTCCATCTCCTTGAGCGTCCCCTCGTTCACATCGGAGACGATCATGTGGAAGCCGTAGTCGATCGCGCAGTTGCCCTCCGCCTTGGCATGCCAGGCGTCGAGGCCCTCGCGCAGGGAGTGGCCGACGCTCTGCACGGCGAAGTCGACGATCGTGGTCGTACCGCCCCAGGCGGCCGCCCGGGTGCCGGTCTCGAAGGTGTCGGAGGCGAAGGTGCCGCCGAAGGGCAGTTCCATGTGGGTGTGGGCGTCGACGCCGCCCGGGATGACGTACTTGCCGGTGGCGTCTATGGTCCGCTCGGCGGTCCAGGCCTCCGCGGCGGGGGTGCCGGACGCGGCGAGGGCGGCGATGCGGCCGTCCTCGATCAGGACGTCGGCATGGAGTTCGTCGGACGCCGTGATGACCAGGCCACCACGGATGACGGTACGGCTGCTCATTCTCCCTCTCCTTATGAAGGACGGTGCTGAAAGCCCCTTGTGCCCCGCAGGCCCGATCCCCGTGCACCGGGCCCACTCAGGCTCACGGCGTCGGTCAGGGAGCGGTCAGCGGTGCGTACGCGTCGGGACGGCGGTCCCGGAAGAACTGCCAGCGGTCGCGGACCTCGCGGAGCTTGGCCAGGTCCAGGTCGCGCACGACGAGTTCGGTCTCCTTGTCGCTCGCCACCTCGCCCACGAACTGGGCTTCCGGGTCGACGAAGTACGTCGTCCCGTAGAAGTCGTTGTCGCCCAGCTCCTCGACACCGACCCGGTTGATGGCGCCGACGAAGTACTCGTTGGCGACGGCCGCCGCCGGCTGCTCCAGTTGCCAGAGGTAGGCGGACAGGCCGCGCGAGGTGGCCGACGGGTTGAAGACGATCTCCGCACCGGCCAGGCCCAACGCCCGCCAGCCCTCCGGGAAGTGGCGGTCGTAGCAGATGTAGACGCCGATCTTCCCGACCTTGGTGTCGAAGACGGGCCAGCCGAGATTGCCGGGGCGGAAGTAGAACTTCTCCCAGAATCCCGGGACCTGGGGGATGTGGTGCTTGCGGTACTTGCCGAGGTACGAGCCGTCCGCGTCGATCACCGCGGCCGTGTTGTAGAGGACGCCGGGCTGCTCCTCCTCGTACATCGGCAGGATCAGGACGATGCCCAGTTCCTTGGCGAGCGCCTGGAAGCGCTTGACGATCGGGCCGTCCGGGATCGCCTCCGCGTACTCGTAGAACGCCTTGTCCTGGACCTGGCAGAAGTAGGGCCCGTAGAACAGCTCCTGGAAGCACAGGACCTGAGCACCCTGCGCGGCCGCGTCCCGGGCCGCCTGCTCGTGTACCTGGATCATCGACTCCTTGTCGCCCGTCCACGCGGTCTGGAAGAGGGCGGCACGAATCACTCTGCTCATCGGGACCTCCGGTCGCTCGGTGTGCGAGAAGACTAGGAAGTCCGAAAACCGGCTTTGAGTTGCACGCTGTCACGTCTGCGGGCCTCGCGCGTGCCACGGTGTCACCCTCTTCCGAGCCCATGTTTCACCGCCGTTTTCCCAGGTCGTGGCATGTTTCAGCCCTGTTGCGCGTCGTGCGCGAGAAGCGCGATGTGCACCGAGGCGGCCTGCTCGAAGTCGTCGAGGTCCACCCCGAGACGGCCCTGTATGGCCTCAAGCCGGCGGTACAGGGCGGGCCGGGAGACATGGTGGAGCTGGGCGGTACGGGACTTGTTGCGACCGGTGGCGAGATAGGTGCGCAGCACGGACAGCAGGTCCTCGTCGGCCGAGCACAGCAGCCCGTCCAGCTCCCGTTCCGCGAACGACTGCACATGCGGATCGTCCCGCAGCAGCCGGATCAGACCTCGCAGGTGTACGTCCCTGAGGCGTACCACGGCCGGGAGGTCGAGGACGGCCGAGGAGTCCGCGACGGCGTCGGCGACATGCTGGGCCTCGCGCAGTCCGGCGGGCACGTCGTCCCAGGCGGTGCGCGGGTCGGCGGCGGCCACCACGGCTTTCGTGGATCCCGACTCCGTACGCAGCCTTGCCGCGAAGTGCACGGTGAGCGCCTCGGCGTCCTGGTCGCGGGCGAGGCTGAGCAGGACCGCGGTGGCCGCGTCGGCCAGCTCGGCGACGAGACCGGACATCCCCAACATCCGTAGGACTCGGTCGAGTTGGGCAGGCTCACCGTCCCGCACGACCAGTGGCACGAAGGTGCGCCGGTTGACCGGCAGCCCTGCGGCACGCGCACGTGGCAGCAGTTGCCTCGCCGGTACGACCCCGCTGACCAGGTCGGTGAGCAGGCTCTGCGCGGACTGCTCCTCCCAGGTGTGGGCCGAGTTGCCGCCGAGCATGCGGTGCAGGACGAGTGACTCGGCGGCCCGGTCGGCGAGCAGGCGTCCGGTGGCCGTGTCGCCTCGGTAGCCGCACAGCATGATCTGGCCCCAGCGTTCGCCGCGCCCTCCGAGTTCGGCGCGGATCCAGCCGTCGCCCTCGCTGCCGCCGGCCTGCCGGGCGATGCGCTCCCAGTCGCGCAGCACGTCGTCCACGGCGGGCCGCTCCCCCGCCGTGGCGAGGACGCGGTGGGCGAGGTTGGTGACGACGACCGGGCAGGCGCTGTGCTGGGCGATCTCGTCGAGGAGCCGTTGCAGCGGGGCGCCCGCGGTGATGAGCCCGGTGAGCGCCGTGCGGACGGACTCCGAAAGGCTCACGGCGGCGAACTTCCGCCGCACCAGCCGGGCCTGCACCTCCTCCGTCAGCTCCGCGAAGGGGAAGGGGCGGTGCAGGACGACCATCGGCAGTCCGCACCGCTCGGCGGCCCGGCGCATCACGTCCGGCGGGGAGGGGAAGGCCCGCCCGAGGCCGAGCACGACGGCCGCGGCCTCCGCGCGGTGCAGGGACTGGATGTACTCCGCCTGCTTCTCCTCGTCGCCGGCCAGCAGCACCCCCGTGGTGAGCACCATCTCGCCGCCGCTGAGCATGACGCCCACGTCGGGCGCCTCGGCGACATGCACCCAGCGCACCGGCCGGTCGAGCTGGGCGGCGCCCGCCACCACCTCGGGCTCGCCGGCGAGGACCCTTTCCAGGGCCAGTACCTGGCGCACCGACAGAGCCGGTTCGAAGGTCCCGAAGGTGGTGGTCATGGCGGTCGCCCCTTGCTCGGTGCACTACTGCGTAAGGCTCCTCAGAGCGCGTTCGAGGATCGCGGCGCCCTCCTCGGCCTCCGCGACCGTCAGGGACAGGGGCGGGGCGATGCGCAGGGCGCTGGTGTTGTGGCCGCCGCCCTTGCCGATGAGCAGCCCGTCCGCGCGGGTCGCTTCGAGGACGGCGGACGCGGCGTCCGGGTCGGCCTCGTCGGTCCCCGGCTTCACCAGCTCGACGCCGAGCATCAGGCCGCGGCCGCGCACCTCCCGTACGTGCGGGACCTGGGCTGCGACGGCCCGCAGGCGCTCGATGAGCAGCCCGCCGACGCGCCGGGCGTTGCCCTGCAGGTCGTGTTCCAGCAGATAGGTGAGGTTGGCGAGACCGGCCGCCATGGTGATCTGGGTGCCGCCGAAGGTGGAGATGCTGTTGGAGTCGAGGCAGTTCATGATCTCGGCGCGGGCGACGACCCCGCCGATGGAGCTGCCGTTGCCGATGCCCTTGGCGAAGGTGAGGATGTCCGGCGGGCCGCTCTGCCCGTGTGCCTGCCAGCCCCAGAAGTGGTCGCCGGTGCGGCCCCAGCCGGTCTGCACCTCGTCGGCGATCCACAGGATGCCGCGCTCGGCGAGGACCTCGCGGAAGGCCGCGTAGAGGCCGTCAGGACCGGAGGTGAAGCCGCCGACGCCCTGGATGGGCTCGGCGATCAGGGCAGCGGGCGGGCGGGTGTGGCCGAGGAGGTCCTTGAGGTCGTCGACGCAGGCCGCGATGAAGTCGTCGTCGCTGAGGGAGGCGTACGGGCCGCGGGTGCGGACGCCGCCGTGGACGTACAGCGTCTGCAGCGGGGACAGCGAGGTCGGGGACCAGCCGCGGTTGCCGGTGATGCCGACCGCGCTGAAGGAGCGGCCGTGGTAGCTGTTGCGCATCGCCAGGATCGTGTTGCTCTGCCGGTAGGTGGTGGCGAGCAGCAGGGCGGTGTCGTTGGCCTCGGTGCCGGAGGTGGTGAAGAAGACACGAGCGTCCGGGATGCCGCTCAACTGGGCGATGCGCTCGGCGAGTTCGACCATCGGCCGGTTGAGGTACAGGGTCGACGAGTGCAGGATCCGCCCGGCCTGCTCGCTGACCGCCTTGGTGACCTCGGGCAGGGCGTGCGCGGTCATCGTGGTGAGGATGCCGCCGAAGAAGTCGAGGTACTTGTTGCCGTCGGAGTCCCAGACGTGCCGGCCCTCGCCGTGCGTGATCTCCAGCGGGTCCTCGTAGTAGAGGGCGAGCCAGTCGGGCAGTACCGACCTGTGGCGGGCGTAGAGGTCGGTCACGGCTGCACCAGCCCTTCGTAGGCGTCGGGTCGTCGGTCACGGTAGAACGCCCATTGCTGCCGCACTTCCTCGATCAGGTCGAAGTCGAGGTCGCGGACGAGGAGTTCCTCGGTCTTGTCGCTCGCGGTGTCACCGACGAACTGGCCGCGCGGGTCGACGAAGTACGAGGTCCCGTAGAAGTCGTTGTCGCCGTACTCCTCGACGCCCACGCGGTTGATCGCGGCGACGAAGTACTCGTTGGCGACGGCCGCGGCGGGCTGCTCCAGCCGCCAGAGGTAGGAGGAGAGTCCGCGGTGGGTGGCGGAGGGGTTGTAGACCAACTGGGCGCCGTTGAGCCCGAGTTGACGCCAGCCTTCGGGGAAGTGGCGGTCGTAGCAGATGTAGACGCCCACCTTGCCGACGGCCGTGTCGAAGACGGGCCAGCCGACGTTGCCGGGCTTGAAGTAGTACTTCTCCCAGAAGCCCTTGACCTGCGGGATGTGGTGCTTGCGGTACTTGCCGAGGAAGGTGCCGTCGGCGTCGATCACGGCGGCGGTGTTGTAGTAGAAGCCGGACTGCTCGACCTCGAAGACCGGCACGACGATCACCATGCCCGTTTCGCGGGCGAGGTCCTGCATACGACTCACGGTCGGCCCCTCGGGCACCGCCTCGGCCCAGCGGTAGTGCTCGGGTTCCTGGACCTGGCAGAAGTAGGGAGCGTTGAAGACCTCCTGGAACCCGATGATCTTCGCACCCTGTCGGGCCGCCTCGCGGGCGTGCTCCTCGTGTTTCGCCACCATGGACTCGGTGTCGCCGGTCCAGGTGGCCTGGACCAGAGCGGCACGAACGACGTTGGCCATGAGCTGCTCCTTCGGCGGGTCGTCAGAGCCTCTACGCCCGTAGAACAGGCCGTAGAGGGATGAACGTAAGCCTCCGGGAGAGCCTTGCCAAGACCATCGCCGTTAACCCGCGGAGTCGATCACGTTTCGCACTCCGGTGGAGGAGCGCAGGGGCCGGTGGGCGGGGTGTGTCAGGCGGTGAAGCCGGCGACCCGGAGGGCGTGCACCAGATCCCAGTGTCGCTCCTCGGAGACGCCCCGCGCGGCCTCCAGCAGGAGCGGCACGAGAGCCCCGGGGTCGGGCTCGGCGCTGCGGGCCGCCTCCTCGGGGGTGCGGACGCGGACGTATGCGTCGAGCAGCGCGCGCACCTCGCGGTGGCGTCCCTCGCCGGACAGTCCCAGTACGGCCTGTCCGATCTCGGTGGCGGGCCGGGCGACGCCCTGCCGCAGGATCTGCTCGCCGTCCTCGCCACGCCCGGCCGCGACCAGGGCGTCCGCGGCGGCCACGAGCCGCTCGGCGGGCAGTGAGGCGGCCTCCCACAGCAGGGTCGCCCAGTCGGCGCCGAGCCCGGCGCGCTGCAGTGCCGCGGCGAGCAGCGGCAAGCGGGCGGCGGGCCAGTGGGCGGCGTCGACGAGCAGGGCGTGGGCCTCGCCGCTGCGCCCCTCGGCGCGCAGCCGCACCAGCTGCTCGACGGCCCCGGCGACCTCCCGCGGCCCCGCCGTGTCCAAGGGCTCGGCCGCCGGCTGCTGCGGCCGCTCCGCCACCTCGGCGGCCCCGGCGAACCGCGCTCCGCGCGGGGTGCGTCCGGCGGCCTTCGGAGTGGGCGGGGCGGGGGCGGCGGTCGGCGGCACGGCGACGGGGGCGGCCTCCTCCTCGGCCATCCCGGCAAACCGTGCACTGCCCCGACGACGCTTGCGCTGTTTGGGGGCGGGAGGTTCGGAGGCCTGGGGTTCAGGGGCGGGCTGTGCCTCGCCGGAGGGGTTGGCGTGCGCGTCGCCCTGCTGGGGCGGGCTCGGGAAGCCGCCGTCGGACGAGACAGGACGCGCCGCCTCGAACGGGCCACGGTGCTGTGCCGCACCGCGGAGACCGGACTCGAAAGAACCGGGCATCCCGTCTGCGGCACCTGCGCGCGGGCCCTGAGAACCGGAGTCCCGCACGCCGTGCCCCGCCCCCAGGGGCCCCCAGCCGTACGAGTCGTACGACCGCACCTCATAGGAGCCGCCCTGCTGCCCCTCCGGAACACCACGATCATGCGATCCGCCACGCGGCCCACCGGAGCCGTGCGAGCCCTGCGCCGCCCCCGCCGGACCGCGATCGTGCGGCTCGTACGGACGCGCCTCGGTGGAGGCAGCCGGCTCGTAGGGGTTGCTGCGGGCCCACGCGGGGCCGCCGCCGGGTGCGTCCGTGGGCTGGGGGCCGGCCGGGGTGGCGGCCTCGAACAGCCCTCGTTGCCCTTCTGCGGCGGCCGGGGTGTGCGGGCCGCGCTGGTGCGGGAAGTGGGTCCCGCCGGCGTCCGTCGGGGTGTCGGTCGGCAGGGGCTCGTCCGGGGTGAACTCCCTGTCGATGCGGTAGACCGCACCTTCCGCGATGCGGGCCCGGCGCATCGCCGCCGCCCGGCCGTCTGCCGTGCGGCTGTCCAAGTCGGCCATTCGGGCGCGGAGTTCGGCGCAGCGGGCGGTGGCCCGTTCGTGGTCGTCGCGGGCCCAGGCCAGGTCCAGGCGGAGGGCGTCGGCCTCCTGCCGGGTGGCGGCGGCGGCGAGCCTGCGCCCCAGTTCCGCCTGGCGTTCGGCGGCGTAGCGCTGCTCGCGGAGCATGACGTCGAGCCGGTCACCGAGGGCGTCCCGGCCGCCGGGCCGGGCGTCGTGGGCCGCGAGCGCTGCGCTGTGCAGCCCGCGGGCCCGTTCCCTCTCCTGGGCCGCGGCCCCCGCACCGTACTCCGCGGCGAGGTCCTGCAAAAGCGCCTCCACCACGTCCCAGGGCGGCACCTCACGTCCCTCGAGACAGTCCCGCATCCCGTCCGGGTCGCGCTGCCAGAAGACGGCGCACCAGCCGCCGCCCTGGTCAAGGCGCGCCAGCAGGCCATTCAGGTAGTTCACGAACTCCCGTACCCGGCCCGGGAGTTGATCCACAGCCATCGCCCAACTCCTGCCAGACCGGAGCACTCCGGTCCGTTAGACAACACGAGCCGCGTTACAGGAGCGCTACGAGAAGTTTTCCGACGGGACGCAGAGTACGCCCTTCCTGCCGGAACGTGACGTGCGCGGGGGTGGCTCCTACCGGACTCACACCGCGACCGGTGCGCAGGCCCCCGCGAGTTCGTCCATCGACAGGCCGAGCGCGCGGGCCAGCGCCGCGACGGTGAAGAAGGCCGGCGTCGGGGCTCGGCCCGTCTCGATCTTCCGCAGGGTCTCGGCGGAGATGCCGGCGTCCGCCGCGACGTCCGTCATGCTCCGTCCGCCGCGGGCCTCGCGGAGGAGCCGTCCGAGCCGCTCGCCGCGTTCACGTTCTTCGGGGGTGAGAGGGGTGCGCACCATGCCGTCATTCTAATACCGGTATAGTAATTGGCATGGTGGAGCTGAAGACAGACACATCGATCGACGCCATGTACGAGGCGGGGCAGGTGGTCGGACGTGCCCTGACGGCCGTACGAAAAGCCGCCGACGTGGGCGTTTCGCTGCTGGAGCTGGACGAGGTGGCTCGGGGGGTGCTGCGGGAGGCGGGGGCGTCCTCGCCGTTCCTCGGCTACCGCCCCTCCTTCGCACCCGTCCCCTTTCCTGCCGTCATCTGCGCGTCGGTGAACGACGCGATCGTGCACGGCATCCCGACCGGCTACCGGCTGCGCGACGGCGACCTGGTCTCCATCGACTGCGGCGCCGAACTGGGCGGCTGGGTCGGCGACTCGGCGATCAGTTTCGTGGTCGGCGAGCCGCGCCCGGCGGACGTACGGCTGATCGGGACGGCGGAGCGGGCACTCGCGGCGGCCATCGAGGCGGCCGTGGTCGGCAACCGCATCGGCGACATCGCGCACGCGATCGGCACGGTGTGCCGCGCGGCGGGCTACGGCATCCCGGACGGCTTCGGCGGACACGGCATCGGGCGCCGTATGCACGAGGACCCCGGGGTCCCGAACGAGGGCCGCCCGAGGCGGGGCCTGCCCCTGCGCCACGGCATGGCCCTCGCCATCGAGCCGATGCTCATCGCGGGCGGCCGGGACGACTACCACGCGGCGGCGGACGGCTGGACCCTGCGCACGAACGACGGCTCCCGCGCGGCCCATGTGGAGCACACGGTGGCGATCACGGAGGACGGCCCCCGGATCCTCACCGCCCGGGAAGCCCTCTGAGCGAGGCGTCCGGCAGCCCCGCCGACGCCGGAGGTGGTGCGTGCGGAGTGTGAGGCCGCGCGCCCCGGCGGCTCCCTTGCCGGATTCTGTGCGCGGTACGCGCCGGTCGGGGGGAGGCGCAGATGGGAACGTTTCTTCGCGCACGCATACGGCAAATCGCCAAGAGTCACGCCCGCTCGCGCCGGGCACGTGCGCCGACGTCAGGCCAGCGGCATCTGCCTTTTCATACCGTCATACTTTAGCGCTGCGACTTGCCCCGCCCTCCGGTTCCGCAGCTAGCTGGTGCTGCGCCCACTCCCCGTCCGGGGATCTGGGACACACCCGCAGTGAGGAGAAGTCATGAAGAAGGCATACGAAGCGCCGACGCTCGTCCGGCTCGGTACGTTCCGCAAGGAGACGGGGCTCCTTCAGCGCTCCGGCAACGACCGGCTGATCTTCAGCAAGAACTGACGGGCGACGGCACTGACCCGACGTCATGACTGAACTGCACGAAAGTGCGGGGACGGGCCCCGGCGACGCGGACTTCGCGGTCTTCACCGACCGTGCGGACGCGGCCGCCGTGGCCCGCTCCTTCGCCCGGCCCGGCTGCCGCACTCTCACCCACGAGTCGGGCCGGCCCTGGCTGGTCGGCCGCTGGCACGACGAGGACATGGTCACGGCGAGCGCCGGTGACGCCGCCCTCGCGGTCATCGGCTGCTGCCCCGTCGAGGCGGGCGAACTGCGGCGCAGGGCCGCACGGCTGAGGGACCTCGCGGAGCTCGACGCGCTGGCCCGCTCGCTCCCCGGCAGCTTCCATCTCGTCGCCGCCCTCGACGGGCAGGTCCGGGTGCAGGGCACCGCCTCGGGACTGCGGCTGGTCTTCCACGCGGAGATCGACGGCGTACGGGTGGCCGCCAGCCGCGCCGACACGCTCGCCGCCGTGCTCGGCCTCGACCCCGATCCGCAGGAGCTGGCCGTCCGGCTGCTGTGGCCGGCCCCCTACCCCCTGTTCGAGACCTCCCTGTGGCGCCCGGTCACCGCTGTGGCCCCGCAGGACGCCGTGATCGTCGCCGCGGACGGGCGCACCGTACGGCACACCCGGTGGTGGACGCCGCCGGAGCCGGTGCGGCCACTCGCCGAGGCGGCGTCCCTGATCCGGACGGCGCTGGAGGAGGCCGTGGGCGCGCGGACCCGGCAGGGCGGCGTGGTGAGCTGCGATCTGTCCGGCGGCCTGGACTCCACCTCCATCTGCTTCCTGGCCGACCGTTCCCCCGCCCACGTGGTGGCCAGTACCTGGCCGGGCCGCGATCCGGCGGACACCGACCTGCACTGGGCTCAGCGGGCCATGGCGCACCTCCCGGACGTCGAGCACGTGGTGTGGGACGCCGACGCCTCGCCGCTGGTCTACGAGGATCTGCTCGGCATCGACGACCTCCTCGACGAACCCACCATCGGCGTCATGGACCGCTCCCGGGTCCTGCACCACCTGCCGGGCCTCGCCGCACGCGGCAGCCGGTTGCACCTGACCGGAATCGGCGGCGACCACGTGGCATGGTGCTCCGACGCGTACTACCACCGGCTGCTGCGCACCCGTCCGCTGTTCGCCCTGCGCCAGTTGCGCGGGTACCGGGCGCTGTGGCAGTGGCCACTGGGCGACACGGCCCGCGCCCTCGCCGACTCCCGGCCGTACGGGAAGTGGCTCGCCGACGGAGCCGGCCGGCTGCGTGGCCCGTTGCCCTCGTCCGTCACGACGAGTCTCGGCTGGGGCATGGCCCCGCGCCTGTTCGACTGGGTGACCCCCGAGGCCGAGCGGATGGCTCGCCGGGCACTGCTCGACGCGGCGGCCACGGCCTCGCCGCTGCACCCGGACCGTGGACTGCACACCGACCTGGAGCAGATCCGCTCGTGCACCCGCGTCATCCGGCAGTGGGACCGGATGGCGGCGCGCGCGGGCCTGCCGATGGCCTCCCCCTTCTTCGACGACCACGTCATCGAGGCGTTTCTCGCCGTCCGTCCGAGCGAGCGCGTCACTCCCTGGCAGTACAAGCCCGTCCTGAGCGCCGCGATGCGCGGAATCGTGCCCGAAGACTGCCTGCGGCGGGCCAACAAGGCGACGGCCGCCATGGACGCCGCCAACGGACTGCGCCAGCACCGCGGCGACCTGCTGGCCCTGTGGGAGGGCTCACGGCTGGAGGCGCTGGGCCTGGTGGACGGCGCCGAGCTGCGCCGCCTCGCCCAGCGCCCGACCTCACCGGGCCTCTCCGACGCCATCCTCTACTCGACCATCGCCGCCGAGGTGTGGCTGCGGGGGCTGTCCCACAGCCGTGCCCGCACTCCCTGAGAACCCCGTCAGAAAGGCGAGCACATGCCCTTGCGGTTCGACGCGCACATCTCCACGGCCGAGACCGACTACGGCACCGTACTGCTGGACGAACGAGCCGGAACCTACTGGGAGTTGAACCCGACCGCCACCCTTGTGGTCCGTACCCTGCTCGACGGCGGCGAGGAGGCGGACGCGACTGCCGCACTGGTCCGCGAGTTCGACATCGACCGGGCACAGGCCCAGCGGGACGTGGAGGCGCTCGTCGGTCATCTGCGTGAGGCGGGACTGGCCTCATGACGACACCCAGCGCGCTGGAACGCCCCACCGGTGTGCCGCTCGGCCGCCGGCTGGCCGCCCGCCTGGTGCTGCTCCCCGCCGTGGGGCTCGCCCTGCTGCCGCCGCGCCGTATCCGCGCCGTCCTCGCATTCCTGCGCCGCGGGGCCGCGCCCGCCACCACCGCGCAGGCCCAGGACGCACGCGACGCCATGTGCGCCGCCAGCCTGCGCTGCGCCGGCCCGAAGGGGTGCCTGCCGCGCTCTCTGGGGGCCGCTCTGCTGTGCCGGATGAGGGGGACGTGGCCGACCTGGTGCACCGGAGTCCGCGTCGTCCCGCCCTTCACCGCGCATGCCTGGATCGAAGCGGAGGGCCACGCCGTGGGGGAGGGCCTGCCCGACGGCTATTTCGCCCGGCTGGTGGCCGTCGAGCCGGCGGACCGATGAGCGGCGGGGTGGCTGCGGACACCGGGCCGGCGGCGGGCAGCACGGTCGCGGACCACAGGTCCGACGAGGCCGCCGACGAGGACCGGTCGACCCGCGCGGCCGTGGCCACGCTGTACGGGCTCACCGCCGGGCACCGGACCGCCGCCGCCGTGGCCACCGCGCTGACGCTGGCCGGCTCCGCGCTGGGGCTCGCCCAGCCGCTGGTGGCCCGGCACGCCGTGGACGCGAGCGGCCGCGGCCAGGTCATCTGGCCTCTGCTGGCACTCCTCGGCGCACTGTTCCTCGCAGAGGCGGCGATCGGGTCGGCGGGGCGCTTCCTGCTGGAGCGGATGGGCGAGGGCGTCGTACGGCAGCTCCGGCTCGGCCTGGTGGGGCGGCTGCTCCGGCTGGAGATGCGGGAGTACGACCGCCACCGCAACGGCGACCTCATCTCCCGGGTCACCGCCGACACCACCCTGCTGCGCGAGGTCGTCTCGCAGGCCCTGGTCGACCTGGTGACCGGAAGCCTCGTCGCGGCCGGAGCGGTGATCCTCATGGCGTGGCTCGACCCGCTGCTGCTGCTTCTGGTCGCGCTCACCGTGGCCGTCGCCGCGGCCGTGGTCACCTCGCTGCTCCAGGGCCTGCGGAAAGCGTCCGAGCATATGCAGGACTCGGTCGGTGCCGTCGCCGCCGACCTGGAGCGGGCCCTGGGCGCCCTGCCCATGGTCCGGGTGCACCGCGCCGAGGACCGCGAGGCCGCCCGCATCGGGGGCCGGGTCCAGGAGGCCTACGACGCGGGGGTCCGCACGGCGAAGCTCGCCTCCGTCATGAGTCCCGCCGTCGAACTCGCCGTCCAGGGCTCCTTCCTCATCGTGCTCGTCGTCGGTGGCCTGCGCGTCAGCGGTCACGCCGGCTCTCTCGGGGATCTCGTCGCGTTCCTGCTGTACGCCTCGTATCTCGTCCTGCCGCTGTCCTGCGTTTTCCACGCGGTGGGTCTGGTCCAGCGCGGCATGGGCGCATACCGGCGCGTCGACCAGGCGCTGTGCCTCCCCGTGGAGCACACGGGGCCGCCGGTCGCGCAGGCGCGCCCCCGCCACCGGCCCGTACCGTCCGTGCCCGCCGACCGGCCCGCGCTGGCGCTGCACGACGTCCGGTTCGGCTACGACCCGGACCGTCCCGTGCTGTCCGGCGTGACCTTCGCCGTACCCCACCGCCGGCACGTCGCCCTGGTGGGCCCGTCGGGAGCCGGCAAGAGCACGGTCTTCGCGCTGGTGGCGGGGTTCTACGAACCGGACGCGGGAACCGTGCTGTTCGACGGGCGCCCCGCCGCCGAGCTCGGCCGCGACGCCTGCCGCCGGCGCATCGCCGTGGTGGACCAGAACACCCATGTCGTCCACGGCACCCTGCGGGAGAACATCACCTATGCCGACCCCGACGCCCCCGAGGCCGAGGTGCGGCGGGTCCTCGCGCTGGCCCGGCTGGAGGAACTCGTCGACCGGCTGCCCGGCGGCCTGGACGCCGTCATCGGCGAACGCGGCAGCACCCTCTCGGGCGGCGAACGCCAACGCGTCGCCCTGGCCCGCGCCCTGCTGGCCCGCCCTGCACTGCTCCTGCTGGACGAGCCCACCTCGCATCTCGACGCGATCAACGAAGCCGCGCTGACCACCGTGATGAAGGACATCGCCCAGGAATGCGCCCTGTTGGTCATCGCCCACCGCCTCTCCACCGTGCAGCACGCCGACCGCATCGTCGTGCTCCATGAGGGCCGCAGCGTCGCCGCCGGCGACCACGAGGAACTGCTCGCCCACAACCCCCTGTACCGCGACCTGGCCACAAGCCAGATGCTGCGCCCCGGCACACCGTCCACCGGCCGCGGGGGCCGTGGGACGAACGCCTGAGAAAGGCCTGCCGGGCGGGCGCTGGAGGTGCCCCGGGCCTGCCTTCGTGCGAAGGTGTTCTACGGGCGTGCGCCAGGGTGTAACCGGCTGCCACCCGGGTTACCCGACTGCGGCACGTCGATCAGCGAGGGCGTCCCGGGCCCCGCAGGGACGCCGGATGGGAAGGCCATGACCAGCGGCTTCAGCAGCCCCGAGGGCTACGACCCCTTCGGAGAATTCCTCGCCCGCTTCTTCGGCGGCCCGCGCCCGGGCCCCCGGCAGATCGACATAGGGAGGCTGCTCAGTCAGCCCGCCCGGGAACTGGTCCGTGGGGCCGCCCAGTACGCGGCCGAGCACGGCAGCCGTGACCTGGACACCCAGCATCTGCTGCGGGCCGCCCTGGCCAGCGAGCCGACCCGGAGTCTGCTCAGCCGGGCCGGCGCCGATCCCGACTCGCTGGCTTCGGAGATCGACGAGCGCTCCGGCCCGGTCCAGCACACGGCGGAGGAGGCGCCGCCGCCCACGTCGCTCTCCCTCACGCCGGCCGTCAAGCGGGCGCTGCTCGACGCCCACGACCTGGCGCGGGCCAGCGGCGCCGGTTACATCGGCCCCGAGCACGTGCTCAGCGCCCTGGCCGCGAACCCCGACTCGGCGGCCGGGCACATCCTCAACTCGGCCCGTTTCGCGCCCACCGGGCTGCCGCCCGAGGCGCCGGACGCCACCCAGACCCGTACCGAGCACGCGCGCGCCACCGGCACGCCCACCCTGGACAAGTACGGCCGCGACCTCACCGAGCTGGCCCGCGAGGGCCGTATCGACCCGGTGATCGGCCGGGAGGACGAGATCGAGCAGACCATCGAGGTGCTGTCGCGGCGCGGCAAGAACAACCCGGTGCTGATCGGTGACGCGGGCGTCGGCAAGACCGCCATCGTGGAGGGTCTCGCACAGCGCATCGCCGACGGCGACGTCCCCGACGTACTGATCGGGCGGCGGGTGGTCGCCCTGGACCTCACCGGTGTGGTCGCGGGCACCCGCTACCGCGGTGACTTCGAGGAGCGCCTCAACAACATCGTCGGCGAAATCCGCACCCACTCCGACCAGTTGATCGTCTTCATCGACGAGCTGCACACGGTGGTCGGCGCCGGCGGAGGCGGCGAGGGCGGGGCGATGGACGCCGGAAACATCCTCAAGCCGGCGCTGGCCCGCGGCGAACTCCACATCGTCGGCGCCACCACACTGGAGGAGTTCCGGCGGATCGAGAAGGACGCGGCGCTCGCCCGCCGCTTCCAGCCGATCCTGGTGCCCGAACCCTCCGTACCGGACACGATCGAGATCCTGCGCGGTCTGCGCGACCGCTACGAGGCCCACCACCAGGTCCGCTACACCGACGAGGCCCTGGTGGCCGCCGTGGAGCTGTCCGACCGCTATCTCACCGACCGCCGCCTGCCCGACAAGGCCATCGACCTCATCGACCAGGCCGGCGCGCGGGTACGGCTGCGGGCCCGGACGAAGGGCACCGACGTACGAGCCCTGGAGCGCGAGGTCGAGCAGCTGACCTGCGACAAGGACCAGGCGGTCGCCGACGAGCAGTACGAGCAGGCGACCCAGCTGCGCGACCGGATCGTCGAGTTGAAGAAGCGCATCGCGGACACCACGGGCGGTGACGAGGCCGACGAGGGACAGCTGGAGGTGACGGCCGAGGCGATCGCCGAGGTGGTGTCCCGGCAGACGGGCATCCCGGTCGCCAGCCTCACCCAGGAGGAGAAGGAGAAGCTGCTCGGCCTGGAGGAGCACCTCCACAAGCGGGTCGTCGGTCAGGAGGAGGCCGTCGCCGTGGTCGCCGAGGCCGTCATGCGCTCCCGCGCCGGACTCGCCAGCCCCGACCGGCCGATCGGCAGCTTCCTCTTCCTCGGCCCGACCGGCGTCGGCAAGACGGAACTGGCCCGCGCCCTCGCGGAGGCCCTCTTCGGCAGCGAGGAACGCATGGTCCGCCTGGACATGAGCGAGTACCAGGAACGCCACACTGTCAGCCGCCTGGTCGGCGCCCCGCCCGGCTATGTGGGCCACGAGGAGGCGGGCCAGCTCACCGAGGTCGTCCGCCGCCACCCGTACTCGCTCCTGCTGCTCGACGAGGTGGAGAAGGCGCACCCGGACGTCTTCAACATCCTGCTCCAGGTCCTCGACGACGGCCGTCTCACCGACTCCCAGGGCCGCACCGTCGACTTCACCAACACCGTCATCGTGATGACCAGCAACCTGGGCTCCGAGGCGATCACCCGGCGCGGCGCCGGCATCGGCTTCGGGGCGGGCGGTGCCGACGCCGACGAGGAGGCGCGGCGCGAACAGATCCTGCGTCCGCTGCGCGAGCACTTCCGCCCCGAGTTCCTCAACCGCATCGACGAGATCGTCGTCTTCCGCCAGCTCACCGGTGACCAACTGCGGCAGATCACCGACCTGCTGCTGGAGAAGACCCGCCGCCTGCTGCAGGCGCAGGGCGTCACGGTCGAGTTCACGGACCCCGCCGTCGACTGGCTCGCCGAACGCGGCTACGAGCCCGAATACGGCGCCCGCCCCCTGCGCCGCACCATCCAGCGCGAGGTCGACAACCAGCTGTCGCGACTGCTGCTGGACGGCCGGGTCGGGGAGGGCGGCCGCGTGACGGTGGATGTCGAGGACGGGCGACTGGCTTTCCGGACGGAGGACCTGCCCATCGCCCCCGAGTTGTGACGCGCCCTGAAGGGGCGCGGGGCAGTATCGATATGCGGCTCCGCCGCGTGCGCGCGACCAGCCCCCACGCACCCGCGGACGACTATGGCGCGGGATACACCACCATCGCCGAGCCCCCGCCCCGCCGTACCTTCTCAGCGGCCGCCAGCCACTCCCCGTTGGCCAACCGCTGCACACCCGTAGCCGCCCCGATCTCGGGGTTCAACTTGAACGAGTGCCCGATGGCCTCCAGCCGCGCCCGCAGGGACCCCGCACTGGTGTCGTTGTACAGCGCGGGCTCCAGCTCCGTCTGCGCGGCATTCCGCTGACTGGCCCGCGGCGCCGCGATCGCGTCGACCAGCGGCAGATGACGGTCGAGGAACTCGGTCAGCACCTGGAGCACGGTGGTGATGATCGTCGCCCCACCGGGCGAACCGAGCGCCACCACCGGCTTGTTGTGCTTGTCGAGCACGATCGTCGGCGAGATCGACGACCGCGGCCGCTTGCCCGGCCCCGGCAGGTTCGGGTCGTGCACCGCCGGGTTCGCCGGAGTGAAGGAGAAGTCGGTCAGCTCGTTGTTGAGGATGAACCCACGCCCGGGCACGGTGATCGCACTGCCGCCCGTCTGCTCGATGGTCAGCGTGTAGGAGACGACGTTGCCCCACTTGTCGGCCACGGTCAGGTGCGTGGTGTTCTCCCCCTCGTACGTCGTCGGGGCCGCCGTGCCTCCGGAGGCACACGCCGCCGGGTGGCGCGGGTCCCCCGGCGCCACCGGGCTGGTCAGCACCGCGTCGTCCTTGATGAGGCACGCCCGCGAGTCGGCGTACTTCTGCGAGAGCAGTTCCTTCGTCGGTACGTCCTCGAAGGCCGGGTCGCCCACCCAGCGCCCGCGGTCCGCGAACGCGATCCGGCCGGCCTCGATGTAGTGGTGCAGGTACTGGACCTCGCTCGCCTTCGAAAGGTCCGTCTTCTCAAGGATGTTGAGGGCTTCGCCTACCGTCGTGCCACCGGAGGAGGAGGGCGCGATGGAGTAGACGCCGAGTCCGCGGTACGAGGTCTTGGTGGGCGCCTGGGGCTTGGCGCGGTAGGCAGCCAGGTCCTTGTCGGACAGCTTGCCGGGGCGGGCGTTCCATCCTGAAGCCGGGTCCACCGGCGGGTGGTTCACCGTGCGGACGATGTCGTCGCCGAGGTCGCCGTGGTAGATCGCACCGACGCCCTTCTTGCCCAACTCCTCGTAGGTCTTGGCAAGTTCGGGGTTCTTGAAGGTGGAGCCGACCACCGGGAGCTGCCCGCCCGGCAGGAACAGCTTGGCCGTGTCCGGGAAGTAGCGGAACCGGGTCTCGTTGGAGGCGGTCTGCGAGCGGAAGGTGTCGTCGACGGTGAAGCCGTCGCGGGCGATCCGCTCGGCGGGCCCCAGCACCGTGCCGAGTCTTCTGCTGCCCCAGTGGTCGAGCGCGGTCTGCCAGGTGGCGGGCGTGCCCGGAGTGCCGACGCTCAGTCCGCTGCTGACGGCGTCGGCGAAGGCGAGGGGTTTGCCGTTCTCCACGAAGAGGTTGGAGTCGGCGGTCAGCGGCGCGGTCTCGCGGCCGTCGATCGTGTGCACCGTACGGGACTTGGCGTCGTAGTAGACGAAGTAGCCGCCTCCGCCGATGCCCGAGGAATAGGGCTCGGTGACGCCGAGCGCGGCCGCGGTGGCGACGGCCGCGTCGACCGCGTTGCCGCCCTTCTTCAGGACCTCGATGCCGGCGGCGGAGGCGTCCGCGTCGACGCTGGCGACGGCGCCGCCGTAGCCGACGGCGACGGGCACCTTCTGCGGTGTCGTGGCGGCGGTCGGCGGTGCTGCCGCCCCCACCGACACCACGGCGGCCGAGACCGCCAGGACCGAGAGTTTCCGCGCGACAGGGCGACGCATCCGTACCTCCAGTCAGGGACGTCCGCGCAGCGTAACCGTATCCTCCTGGGCCCCAACACCCCCATTCCGGCAGCTGTCATACGAATGCCATGGATCGAACACCGGTACGTACCAGCCATGTCGGCCCGCTAGCATGCGCGCCCATGAATGACGACGTGCGCAACATCGTCCTGGGCGTGGTCGCGGCGGGCATCAGTGCCGCGCTCGGCTGGCTGGCCCGTACCTATCTGTGGAAGCGGAAGCTCCGCCGCAAGCAGGCGTTCTTCGGGCTGCCCGACCACTCCGAGTCGCTGCTCGTCGTCAACCGCGACGCCGGCAGCCCCGATCTCGCGGTGCACCGCTACGACGTG
Source organism: Streptomyces sp. NPDC001492 (assembly GCF_053597275.1). NCBI lineage: Bacteria > Bacillati > Actinomycetota > Actinomycetes > Kitasatosporales > Streptomycetaceae > Streptomyces > Streptomyces sp. NPDC001492. The sequence goes on from NZ_JBSFHW010000054.1 coordinate 46,238, forward strand.
TTCGCGCTCCTTGAACTCGCCGCCCTCATCAAGGACTGCGGCGCGCACGCCGAGGTGATCACCCAGGACGCGGCCCGGCAGGGCTTCGGCGAGCGGACCGAGTTCTGTGTCGGAGGGCCGGGCTCGAACCGGCGCATGGCGGCCCACCTGCACGCCATGCTGCCCGGAGTGCGGGTGAACACCGACCCGGAGCCGGGCCCGGACCGGCTGGCCTTCCAGATCGGCAGCGAGCGCTACCGCATGGAGAAGGGCCTGTCCGAATACGTGCTGCTGGCACGGCTGACGGCGGGACAGCCCGGCCTGAGCCGCCCCGTCTTCCTGTTCAGCGGCCAGACCGCGATCACCAACCAGGCCGCGACCCGCTACCTCGCCCGCAACCACGAGCGACTGGCCCGCAAGTACGGCAACAACACGTTCGTCCTGCTGCTGAAGGTGGTCAACTCACAGGCGTACGGCCCGGACGTCGCCGAGCTCGTCGCGGACGTGACCCGCGCGGCACAGGCACCCCTGCCGACGCCCGCCGCTCCCCGCAACTCCCACCGCGCCTCCTGAATTCATTCACACGACAACAATCGTTACTGGCACGTAACTTACCGACGGGTTACCTCCGGTAAAGAGACGAGGTTACCGTCTGGTCACTTTGCACTGACACGAGTGAGGAGTGACCCGTGGGAACCCAACGCAAGGCCCTGCGCACGACCGCCGTGGGCGCCGTCTCCGCGACTCTGATCGCCGGTAGCGCCCTCGGGCTCGCCCCCGCCGCACAGGCCGCGGACGCCGTCCGCTTCGTCGACATCACCGGTGACGGCGGCACCGTCCTCAAGGCGAACGTCCTCATGCCCGCGGGCGCCGACGGCACCCGGCGCTACCCGCTGCTGGTGCTCCCCACGAGCTGGGGCCTGCCCCAGGTCGAGTACCTCGCCCAGGCCCAGAAGCTCGCCGACTCCGGTTACATCGTGGTCAGTTACAACGTGCGGGGCTTCTGGCAGTCCGGCGGGGAGATAGAAGTGGCGGGACCTCCGGACATAGCCGACGCGTCCAAGGTCATCGACTGGGCGCTCGCCAACACCCCCGCGAACTCGGCCCACATCGGCATGGCAGGCGTCTCGTACGGCGCAGGCATCAGCCTGATCGCCGCCGCGCACGACAAGCGGATCAAGGCGGTCGCCTCCCTCAGCGGCTGGGCCGACCTGATCGACTCGATCTACTCCGGCCGCACCCAGCACGTCCAGGCCGGGGCCCTGCTGGACGGCGCGAGCCTGGTCACCGGCCGACAGAGCCCCGAAATCCGCGAGATCTTCGACAACTTCTACGCCTCCAACCTCTCCAAGGAACAGGAGATGATCGATTGGGGGAAGAAACGTTCGGCCGCAACATACGTGGATCAACTGAACGAGAACGGCCCCGCGGTCATGATGGCCAACGCCTGGGGGGACACGGTCTTCGCGCCCAACCAGTACGCGGACTTCTACGAGAAGCTGACCGGTCCGAAGAGACTGGAGTTCCGCCCCGGCGACCACGCGACCGCCGAGCTCACCGGCCTGTTCGGCCTGCCCAACGATGTGTGGACGGACACCGAGCGCTGGTTCGACCACTACCTCAAGGGCGAGGACAACGGCATCAACCGCGAGGAGCCGGTGCAGCTGAAGTCCCGTTCCACGGGCGGCTACGAGGGCTACCCGGACTGGAAGTCGATCGCCGCGACCGAGCGGAAGATCGCCCTCGCCGGCACGACCACGATCCACACCAACGTCGACTCGGGGGCCGACGGCGGGATTGTCTTCCTGTCGAGCATCCTCGACCAGATCGCCCAGCTGCCCCCGATGGCCTCGATCCCGCTGCTCCCCCGCCGCTGGGCGGCCGTCTGGCAGTCGGAGAAGTACGCCGCCGCCCAGCAGATCCGCGGTACGGCCGAGTTGCACACCACGGTCACCCCGACCAAGGAGAGCGGCACCCTCGTCGCCTATCTCTACGACGTGGGGCCGCTCGGCCTCGGCAAGCTGGTCAGCAACGCGCCGTACACCTTCCACGGGCGCACGCCCGGAGAGCCGTTCGGTCTCGACCTGGATCTCTTCTCCACGGCCTACGACGTCCCGGCAGGGCACCGGCTGGCCCTGGTCGTCGACACGGTCGACCCGCTCTACATCGAGCACAACCCGTCCGGCGCTCAGCTGACCTTCTCCTCGCCGGCGAACGACCCGTCGTACGTGTCGATTCCGCTGCGCGAGCAGTGATCTCCGGCTGCCGCCGGCCGGGCATGGCTCTCTCGCTCAGTGCTTGAGGATCTTGGACAGGAAGTCTTCGGCGCGCTCGCCGTGCGGGTCGGTGAAGGACTCCTCCGGGGCGCGGTCCTCGATGATGCGGCCGTCGGACATGAAGACGACGCGGCCCGCGGCAGAACGGGCGGGGGTGGGCTCGTCGAACAGGGGCGCCTGGGGCTCCGTGGCGAGGGCGCGGGCGGCGGCCGCGCTCCCCCGGCGCCCGAAGGGCCCGGGAGGTACCCCCGGCTGCCGGCCGCCGGAGAGCTGCGCGGGGAACTTGGGCGCCTGGTCGGCGAGTCCGACGCGGTCGAGAAGCCGGCGGGAGCGGGCGTCGGCTTCTTCCTTCTTGCCTCCGCGGACCTTGATCTGCCCCAGCGAGACGTTCTGCAGGACGGTCTTGTGGGCGAACAGGTGGAACGGCTGGACGACCATGCCGACGTCGGAGCGGAGCCGCTCGAGGGCCTTGCCCTCCTCGGACAGCGGCTGCCCGTCGAGCAGGATGGTGCCGGACCGGACGGTCCCCAGCCGGTTGATCGTCCTGCACGGTGTCGCCTTTCCCGACCCGGACGGGCCGATGACCACGACCACCTCCCCCTTGCCGACGGTGAGGTCGATGTCCTGCAGGGCATGCAACTCCCCGTAGTACTTGTTGACGTCATGCGGCTCGATCAGTGGATCGACGGCCATTCGCAGCCCTACTCACTCTCAGCTGTGTCGTGGTTGCCGCAAACTATCCGGACGTGAGTTGACTTACGTCACGACACGCACTTTTCGGGCATAAGCCGTATTTACGTCGATCTTAAGTCGGGCGCTCCGCTCAGGTCTCCGCGACCTCGGCGTACAGCTGCGAGAGCTCGGGCACTCCGCTGGCCGCCCACTCGTGGCCGGAGGTCACGACGTCGAACTCGCGGCCCGAGGCGAGCCGTACGACGGGCTGGCCGTCCGGCCAGATCTCCCAGGCCGCTCCGGGCACGGTGCGCACGATGACGGTGCCGAGATAGAGCCCGGCGTCGTTGCCGAGCCAGTGCAGCACCTCGGGGTCGTCCCGCCAGCGCGGCAGCAGCTGGTCGAGCGCCTCCAACGAGGCGGCGGAATCGTCGAGTTGGACGCCCTCCTGGGACGCCTGCGAGCGGAGCAGTTCGCACTCGGAGAGAAGTTCGGCGATGCCCTCCGGGTCGGGGATGCCGTGCTTCTCATGCCGGTGGCCCAGAAAAGGGATCTTCATACCCCCAGCGTGTCATTCGCACCGGCGTGCGCACCACAGGCGCGCGGGCGGTCACTTCGGGGCGATTTCGCGTCCACTTCGTGCATGGCGCGTTGACGGGTCCCTCACGTCTCTCTAGCTTCGCGATGCGTCTTTCGTCCCACCGGTGAGCGGGAGGAGTCGGCCGTGCGTCGACGTGTGCGGGGATTCGCGGTTGCCATCGTCTCGTTCGCCTTCCTGGCACCTGCCGTGTCGGCACGGGCCACAGCCGAGGGGGCACAACCACAGCCGCTGGAGCGGCTCTTCGACAACGTTGCCGTCAGCGACGACGCCCGTCCGGATCTGGCGAACCTCGACGGCTACGGGGGTTCCCTGTCGGCACAGGACCTGACCGCCGCGGGCTGGACGCCCGGACGCGCCCTCACCGTGCAGGGAGCCCGGCTGACCTGGCCGCGGCGGCTGCCGGGCGAGCGGGACAACGTGCTCGCCGCCGGACAGTCCGTGCGCGTGGGCGGACGCGGCGACGCGCTCGCCTTCCTGGTGGCGGGCACGGGCGGGGCCGGAGCGAGCGGCACGGGCTCGGTCGCGTACCGGGACGGCACCCGCTCCTCGTACGACCTGACCGCTCCCGACTGGCGCGCCGGACCGCTCGCCACGAAGGCGGTGGCGCTGCCGCACATCAACACACCCGGCGGCCGGCTCGCCGAGCAGGCACGGCTGTACGTGGTGACCGTGCCGCTGGTCCGGGGGCTCCAGGTGGCCTCCGTGCAGCTGCCGCGCGCTGCCGGTCTGCATGTCTTCGCGCTGGCCGTGCGGTCCTCGGGCGCGGGCTGGAGTGGCAGTTGGGCGGCCGCGACCTCCGGTGTCCGGGCCGTGGGGCCGTGGAGTGACCGGACGGTACGGCTGGTGGTGCACACGTCGGTGGGCGGGTCGCGGGTGCGGCTGCGGTTCGACAACACCTTCGCGGCGGCGCCGGTACGGATCGGTGGCGCGACGGTGGCCGTGCAGGAGGAGGGGGCCACGGCGCGGGGCGTGCCGGTGCCGCTGTCGTTCCGGGGGGCGGGAGGGACGGAGATCCCGGCCGGGGCCCAGGCATTCAGCGATCCGCTCGGCTTCGTGGTGCCCTCGAACGCGAATCTGCTGGTCAGTTTCCATCTGCCCGGGCCGGTGGCGGCGGCGCCCGTCCACCAGCTGGCGGTGCAGCGGTCGTATGTGAGCACGGCGGGCGACCACACGGCGGAGGGCTCCGGGGCGGCGTACACCACGACCCTGACCAGGTGGCCGCTGCTGACCGGTGTGGACGTGGGCGGCGGGCCGGGGTCGGTGGTGCTGCTCGGCGACTCGATCACCGACGGGGACAGGTCCACGACGGACGCGAACCGGCGGTGGCCCGACGTGCTGGCCGCACGGCTGCTGAAGCAGCGTGCGGTCCCGCGCTACGGGGTGCTCAACCAGGGGATCTCCGGGAACCGTGTGGTCACCGACCGGTATCCCGGTGACGGGGTCTCCACGGACGGGGCCGGGGTCAGCGCCCTGCACCGGTTCGACCGCGATGTCCTCGCCCAGACCTCGGTACGGGCGGCGGTCGTCTTCGAGGGCGTGAACGACCTGCGGGGGCAGACGACGGCGCAGCAGATCGTCGCCGGGTTGCGGGAGATCGCGGACCGGGGGCATGCGCGAGGCCTGCGGATGCTGGCCGGCACGATCCTGCCCTGCGAGGGCGAGGTGCGGTGCACGGCTGCCGTCGATGCGGAGCGCTCCGCGGTGAACGCGTGGATCCGGGGCTCCGGGGTGTTCGACGCGGTGCTCGACTTCGATGCGGTGGTGCGGGATCCGCGGCAGCCGGGGCGGATGCTGACCGCATACGACAGCGGTGATCATCTGCATCCGGGGGATGCGGGGCTCGCCGCGATGGCCCGATCCGTGGATCTGCGCGCTCTGGTGCCGTGACCGTCCTGGGGGCTGCGCCCCCAGACCCGGCTTCGGCCTGAACGGCCTCGTCCTCAGACGCCGGACGGGCTGACGTGGCTGAGCACGGCCTTGTGCGTGCACGAGCGACGGGCTGATGTGGCTGAGCCCGGCATGCGCGGACCGGTGCCTACACGTCCAGGTCCACCACCACCGGCGCATGGTCCGAAGCGCCCTTGCCCTTGCGTTCCTCGCGGTCCACGTAGGCGTCGGTGACCGCCTTGGCGAAGGGGGCGTTGCCGTAGACCAGGTCGATGCGCATGCCGCGGTTCTTGGGGAAGCAGAGTTGGCGGTAGTCCCAGTAGGTGAAGGGGTGCTCGTACTTGAGGGGGCGGGGGACCACGTCCGAGAGGCCGGCCTCGCGCAGGGACGCCAGGGCCGCGCGCTCGGCGGGGGTGACGTGGGTGAGGCCCTCGAAGGCGGCCACGTCGTAGACGTCGTCGTCCGTCGGGGCCACGTTGTAGTCGCCGAGCACGGCGAACGGGCGGCTTCCGGCCGCGTCGCCGGCGACGGCGGCCTTGAGGGCCTCGAACCACTGGAGCTTGTAGGCGTAGTGGGGGTGGTCCACCTCGCGGCCGTTCGGCACGTACACCGACCAGACGCGGACCGGGCCGCAGGTCGCCGAGATGGCCCGGGGCTCCGGGGCGCCGTCGTAGCCGGGGTCGCCGGGCAGGCCCTTGACCACGTCCTTGAGGCCGACGCGGGAGAGCACCGCCACGCCGTTCCACCGGCCGGTCGCGTGCACCGCCGCTTCGTAGCCGAGGTCGCGCAGTGCGTCGAAGGGGAACTGTTCCTCGGCCAGCTTGGCCTCCTGGAGGCAGAGCACGTCCGTGCCGCTGCTCTCCAGCCAGGCCAGGAGCCTCGGCAGGCGGGCGGTGATCGAGTTCACGTTCCAGGTCGCAATGCGCATGCCTCACAACCTACCGGGCCGCACTGACAACGCGGCCGGCCCGCCCGCCGTGCATCCCGTCCTCAGACCTCGGCCGACTCGCCCGGGGTCAGGCGCAGGTGGTCGGAGCCCCCGAGAGCGCCGATTTGGCGGTCGTAGATCGGGCGGGCAAGGTCCGTGAGGAGGGCGTCGTGGATGTCGTAGGCACGCTGCGGTTTGACCTCGCGGACGTACTCGATGACCTCGGCGATCTTGTTCCAGGGGGCCATGACCGGGAGCATCAACGTCTCGACCGGGTGGTCGGGGACGGTGAGGGCGTCGCCGGGGTGGAAGACCTTGCCGCCGTCGACGAGGTAGCCGACGTTGGTGATGCGCGGAATGTCCGGGTGGATGACCGCGTGCAGCTCGCCGTGGACCTGGATGTCGAAGCCCGCGGCGGTGAACGTGTCGCCGTGGCCGACGGTGTGCACGCGGCCCGGGAAGGCGGCGGAGAGCTGTTCCGCGACCGAGGCGAGGGTCCAGATCTCGGCCGCCGGATCGGCCTCCATGGCCGCCCTCAGCCGGCCCTCGTCGAAGTGGTCGGGGTGCTCGTGCGTGACGAGGATCGCATCCGCGCCGAGCGCGGCGTCCTGCTCGCTGAACCCGCCGGGGTCGAGGACGAGCGTGCGCCCGTCCTTCTCGAGTCGGACGCAGGCATGCGACTTCTTCGTGAGCTTCATGGCTCCCATCCTGCCCCGTGCGCGGGAGGCTCGGGCAGCCGAGCCGGGTGCTCTCGCTGCCCGGTTGACGATCAGCCGGTGTCAGTCGGTGGGGGTCGTTTCCTCCCTTATGACCTGCTGGACCACCCTGAAGGCGCTGTTCGCCGCCGGCAGCCCGCAGTAGACGGCCGACTGCATCAGCACTTCCTTGATCTCGCTCGGGGTGAGGCCGTTGCGCAGGGCGGCGCGGGTGTGGACGGCGAGCTCCTCCAGGTGGCCGCCCGCGACCAGGGCGGCCAGGGTCACACAGCTGCGGGCACGCCGGTCGAGACCGGGCCGGTCCCAGATCTCGCCCCACGCGTACCGGGTGACGAACTCCTGGAAGTCCCCGGAGAACTCGTCGGCCTGCGCCAGCACCCGGTCGACGTGTGCGTCGCCGAGCACCTCGCGGCGCACCTTGATGCCCGTGTCGTGGGGGTCGGGACGCCCGTTCACCGGCGGGGGCACGACCGCGGCGGGGGCTATCTCGGCGATCGGTGCGGGCTGGTGGGGCTGCGGGGACGGGACGAGCACGGGCTTGGCGGGCAGCGCCGGGATGGCGATCTGCCCCGTGGACGACTCGACGTAGCCGGGCTGCCAGGCGGTGGAGAAGTGCCGGACTAGCAGGTCGGTGACGGCGGCGGGCTGCTCGACCGGCACCAGGTGGGAGGCGCCGGGGACGACGGCGAGGCGTGCGTCGGGTATGCCGGCGACCAGGGTGCGGGCCTCGGCGGGGCCGGTGACCTTGTCCTCCGAACCGACGAGGACGAGGGTGGGCACGCCGACGCGACCGAGTTCGGGCCGAACGTCGAACGCGGCGAGAGCCTCGCAGGCGGCGATGTAGCAGCCGGGGTCCGTGGTGCGGACCATCTGCACGGCCCAGTCGGTGATCGCGGGCTGCGCGGCGGCGAACCCGCCGGTGAACCAGCGGTCGGGGGAGGTACGGGCGATGGGGTCGAGCCCGTTCGTACGCACGATCACGCCCCGCTGGCGGAACTCGTCGGCCGTGCCGAAGCGGGGCGAGGCGGCGATCACCGCGAGCGAGGCGAGCCGCTCGGGGTGGCGAAGGGCCAGCTCGAGGCCGATCGCACCGCCGAGCGCACAGCCCGCGTAGCCGAAGCGCTGCACACCGAGCCCGTCGAGCGTGGCCAGCAGCCGGGTGGCGAGTTCGGCCACCGAGCCCACCGGGTGGGCGGGCGCGCCGCCGTGCCCCGGCAGGTCGAAGCGGAAGACGCGCCACTGCTTCGCCAGCTCGGGCACCTGGCGGTCCCACATGTGCCATGTGGTGCCCAGCGAGGGCCCCAGGATGAGGACAGGTGCGTCGTCCGGCCCGTCAAAGCGGTATTGCAGGGTGATCGGTGGTGTCTGGCTCACTCGTCAGAGCCTCTCATCTCTCACGGCCGCCCCCATGACGGGGGGCGTGAGGATGTGGGACAGATCAGGTGAAAGACCTCTCGGACAGCCCGGCGCCTGAGGCACAGGCACGGGCATTTACCGGTTCCCGCAATGCCAGGCACTGCCGAGAAATTCCTCACTCCGGACTTTCAGTAACCCGGCCGATAAGATCCCCTTTATGACTGATGGAATATACGTAGGGAATGCAGGAAATGACGCCTCATTGGATCGGGGATGGCTTCTGGGCCACTTCAAGGAGGTCCACGATCCTCGGCACACCCGAGCGGTGGAGGTCAAATGGGGCATCCATCCGCGCGGCGACGAGCGGCTGGAGTGGGTGAAGGGGGAGCAGCGCACGGCGCTCCTGGTCCTCGTCAGCGGCCGGTTTCGTGTCGACTTTCCGGAGCGCAGCGTGGTCCTTGAAAAGCAGGGAGATTATGTCGTCTGGGGTCGCGGCGTCGACCACTCGTGGTATGCGGAAGAGGAATCCGTGGTCCTGACGGTTCGCTGGCCTTCCGTGGCCGGTTACGCGGCCGCACAGGAATAGCCTGACGCGGCCGGTGTGTCCGCGTAGCCCTTCGCACACTCCTCGGCGGTGAGATCGCGGGTGACTGGGATGGGCCTGTTGAAGGTACCAATCCGCAGGTCATCCGAACAGGCGGCGCTGGATCTCCCGCCGGTAGTCCTCCAGGGTCCGGTCGAGGTGTACGGCGGTGGCCTCGGCGGCCTCCTCGGGCCGGCCGTCGCGAATGGCGCGGTAGATCGCCTCGTGCTCCTCCACCGCGGCCGCGGTGCCCTCACCGAAGCTGTCGTGTATGCCGATCGCGCTGGACTGGCGCTGGAGTCGGCGGGCGTCCCGCACCGCACTGCCGAGGAACGTGTTGTGCGAGGCCGCGGCCACCGCCGCATGGAAGTCGTCGTCGGCCTGGTTGAAGACGCCGACCTCGCCATGGACATACCCGTGCCGACACTGCTCCATGGCGACCTCAAGGGCGCGCAGTTCGGCGGGCGTGGCACGGGTGGCGGCGAGCCTGGCGGCGGCCGTCTCCTGAACCCTTCGGAACTCGAACAGCATGAACACGTGATCCAGGTCCACAGGCCGGAAGAAACCTCCCCAGCGGCTGGTGACCAGCAGGCCGTCGTCGTTCGCGACGAACAGTCCGCGCCCCTTGTGCGCCCGGACCCGGCCGAGCGCCGAGAGGACCTTCACGGCTTCCCGAACCACCGCTCGGCTGGTGTCCAGCCGCTGAGCCAGGTCGTTCTCCGTGGGCATCCGGTCACCGGGGGCCAGGCGCGCCTCGGCGATGAACTCGAGTATCCGCTCCGCCACGACCTCGTATCCGGGCCGGTAGTCGCGCCGCTCGTCAGCACCGTTCACCACCGCTGCCACGGCGGGCGTGTCCTTCATGTGTGCTGCCTCCGGGGTGACTGCGACGACGGTGACTGATCGGCCCTGAAGCCGCGGTCATCGTACAGGAGGGCGAGGATAAGTAGTACTCATCGACCGGACTTCGCCTCGGAATCGATCTCCGTTTGGGGCTTAAGTACCGATTCACCTGCTTCTTCAGCCTGGCATCACCCCCGCATCGTCTACGCCCCCGTCCAAAAAAAGACATACTCACCTCTTGACGAGCTTCTCGACATGGCGGCTAATTTCTTCCGCGGCGGCAATGACAGAGCCGCCAGCCGCCCTCATGCAAACCGAGTGGAGTCGCTCATGTCCGTCTACAAGCCTTCGGCCGACCAGGAGACAGGGACCAGCAGGAGACGTGCCGCGTTGCTGGCCGGCTGCGCGGCCACCGTGCTGCTCACCGTGACCGCCTGTGGCGGGAGTGGCGGTTCGGCCGGCACGACCAAGGACGGATTCACGCAGGCCGCCCAGAGCGACGGGGCGTTGACCGTCTGGGTGGACGCGACCCGCATGGCCCCCGCGAAGCAGTACCAGGCGTCGCACCCGAGCGTGAAGCTGCACATCGTCAGCTACGACGGCGACGCCAACGGGTCCAACTACCTCCAGACGAAGGTCCAGTTGTTCAACCGCACGGGCAAGGGCTGGCCGGACGTCGTCTTCAGCTCCCAGAACAACGAGGCGAGCTGGGCCGTCGACGCGAACTTCGCGGCGCCGCTCAACAAGGGCCTGATCCCGCAGACGACCCTCGACGGATTCGCCAAGGGCGCCAACGACGTCTGCACGGTGAACGGGACCATGTACTGCCTGCGCAACGACCTCTCCCAGACGGTGCTCTGGTACAACGCGCCGCTGCTGAAGAAGTTCGGCTACACGGTCCCCACGACCTGGGAGGAGTACCAGGCGCTCGGCGAGAAGGTGGCCAAGGAGCACCCCGGCTACCTCGTGGGCGACGCGGGCGACTCCTTCACCCCCGAGATCTACCTGTGGGCGAGCAAGTGCGGCGCCAACCACATCACCGGCCCCAAGGCCGTGTCGGTCAACACCACCAGCGAGGCCTGCACCAAGATGGCCAAGCTGCTGGACGTACTGATCAAGAACAAGTCGATGTCCATCAGCGGCGTCTTCAGCACCGACTTCACCAAGAACAAGGCCAAGAAGGTCCTGCTCATGCCCGGCCCGGCCTGGTACGGCGGCGCGGTCTTCCAGAGCGGCCTCAAGACCCCGGCCAAGGAGATCGCGGTGGCGCCCATGCCGCAGTGGCAGGGTGACACCTCGCCCTCCACCGGCAACGTCGGCGGCGGCACCTGGCTGGTGTCCAAGCACTCCACCCACCTCAAGGCGGCCACCGACTTCCTGAAGTGGGTCACCACCGACAACGCCTACCAGGGCGAGAAGGCCCCCGGCTTCCCGGCGTACGCGCCCGCCGCCGAGAACTGGCTGAAGGCGCAGGCCGCCTCCGGGTACTACGCCAGTGACCTCACGGCCCTCAAGGACGCCTCCTCGCAGGTGTGGTCCGACTGGGGCTCGGGCCAGTTCAGCCAGGAGGCGATCTGGGCCGCCACCGTCAAGCCCGGCCTGACGCAGGGCAAGACCATCGAATCGCTGCTGCCGGCCTGGCAGGACTCGATCGTGAAGTACGCCAAGTCCAACGGATACAAGGTCTCCCAGTGACCCTCACGCACTCCTCGTCCGGCTCTGTCCGGGGGCGCCCTCGCGGCACCTTCCGGCAGAGCCGGGCCGGCATGGCTTTCGTCGCCGGCTACGTACTGCTGCTGATCGCCTTCGGCGTCCTTCCCACCTGTTACGCCATCTACTTCGCGTTCACGAACGCCGGTGGCGCCTTCACCGGCTTCTCCAACTTCGTCACCACCGCACAGGACTTCCGCTTCGTCGACTCCCTGGGCCACGTGGCGCTGTACCTGGTCTTCTGGCTGCTGTCGCTCGTGGTGTTCGTGGTGGTCCTGGCGCTGCTCCTGCACCGGCTGTCCTCCGGGCCGGCCAGCCAGGCGCTGCGCTTCCTCTACTACATCCCCGGAGCCCTCGCGGGCGCCGCGAGCGTCCTGGTGTGGCTGTTCATGCTCGACCCGACGGTCAGCCCGGTCAGCTCCCTGCTGGAGACGCTGGGCTTCCACACCTTCGGCGAGGTCATCGCCCCCGGCAACCTCGCGCTGCTGTTCACGATCATCGCGTTCTGGACCGGCGCGGGCGGCTGGATCGTCGTCATGTACGGCGCGCTCAACAACATCCCCAAGGACGTCATGGAGGCCGCGCGCATCGACGGCGCGAACGGCTGGCAGACCGCCTGGCGGGTGCAGATCCCCATGCTCCGCAAGTGGATCGTGTACATGGTGATCCTGGCCTTCGCGGGCGGCGCCCAGCTCTTCGTCGAGCCGCAGCTGCTCTCCCTCGCCAGCACCGGCGTGGCCGGCCGCGACTACTCGCTCAACCAGCTGACGTACGACTTCGCCTTCCAGATGAACAACATCAACGGCGCCGCCGCGGTCTCGGTGGAGCTGCTGGTCGTCAGCTTGTCGGTCGCCGGTGTCTTCGTCGCACGATCGGGGTTCTTCGATGCCGACTGAGACCCGCCCCACGCCCTCTCCCACCGCTCAGGGTGCGAAGTCGACGAGCCGAACCCGGCACGGGGAAACGCGGCAGCGCCGTCGGCCCCCGCGGAAGGTGGCCTCCCGGCTGCTGGCGGGCTCGGTGCTCACCGTGTTCGTGGTGTTCTTCGTGCTGCCGGTTCTGTGGCTGCTGCTCGCGGCGACCAAGACCGACCAGCAGTTGGTCCACGACAACCCGCTGTCCTTCGGGTCCTGGCACGCGCTGAAGGCCAACTGGCACGCGCTCACCGCCTTCCAGGACGACGCCATCCTGCTGTGGCTGCGCAACTCGGCCGTCTACGCCGTGATCTCCCTGGTCATCACGCTCTGCCTGGCCATCCCGGCCGGCTACGCGCTGGCGATGACCGAGTTCCGCGGCCGGCACACGCTCCTGATCGCGACCCTCGTCGTGATGCTGATGCCGAACGCCACGCTGGTGGTGCCGCTCTTCCTGGAGATCAACGCGGTGCATCTGATCGGCACGATGTGGTCGATCATCCTGCCGTACTCGTTCTACCCGTTCGGGGTGTACCTGACGTACATCTACTTCACCACCGCCGTGCCCAAGGACCTCCTGGCCGCGGCCCGGATGGACGGCTGCTCCGAGTTCGGTGTCTTCCGCCATGTGGCCCTGCCGCTGGCGACGCCCGTCATCGCACTGGTCGGGTTCTTCAGCTTCGTCGCCAACTGGACGAACTACTTCCTGCCGTACGTGATGCTCCCCGAGAGCGACCAGATGCCGGTCCAGGTCGGCGTGGGCAGCCTCCTCAGCAATGTGCCCTCGTTCAACCCGACCGTCGGCACCCTCGCGATCCAACGCCCCCAACTGGCACTGGCCACGCTGGTCGCCATCACCCCCGTACTCGTCGTGTTCCTGTTCGCCCAGCGCTTCCTGGTCAGCGGAATGCTCGCCGGCGCCACCAAGGAGTGACCGCCTTCATGTCCTTCGACTCTCACCCCGACGCCTCCGGCGACTCGACACCCGATGTCCAGGCCACGGTCCCCTTGCTCGAACCCCCCGGCTGGGCCGTCGCACAGCGCGCCCTCTTCGACCTCCTCGACCATGCCTGGCGCCGCTTCGAACGCGACTTCACCGGCCCCGACGGACGCCTGAACTACACCGGCCCACTGACCACCCGCGACGGCGTGGACGACTTCTACGAGGTCTTCTTCAACTGGCCCCAGCTGTACCTCCTCGGCGGCGCCGACGACCTGCTGCCCGCCAGCGAGAAGCACTGGGAGGGCGTCACCAAGCAGCTGACCGAACTGGACATGCTGCGTGACGAGTACGAGCGCGGCTACGACTGGTTCCACCAGGGCGAGAGCCTGCTCCTGCTCTACTTCCTGTGCATGGCCGCCCCCGACCGCTGGCGTGAGCGCGCCCTGCGCTTCGCCGAGCTGTACGTCGACCCCGCCAAGGGCAACTACGACCCCGAGCACCGCATCATCACCCGCCCCCACAACGGCAGCGACCCCGAGCGCACGGGTCTGTTCGACGGTGACGTGTACCCGTGGCTGCTCAAGGAGGCGGAGACCTACGGCTACCCGCTCGAATGGCTGCCCGAGGCACAGGACGGCCCGTACCCGCTCTCGGCGGACCCGCGGCTCGGCGACCAGATGCGGGACCGGATGGGCGTCGGCGACACCACGATGAACCTCGCCGCGGCCGGACTGGTCCTCAACGCCTGGATCCTGTCCGGCGAGGAGCGCTACCGCGACTGGATCGTCGAGTACGTGGACGCCTGGCGCGAGCGCACCCGTGAGAACGGCGGCCTGATCCCGGACAACGTCGGCCCGGACGGAGTCGTCGGCAGCCTGCTGGAAGGGCGCTGGTACGGCGGCCACTACGGCTGGTCCTGGCCGCACGGCTGGCACAGCCTCGGCCACGCGGCCTGCGTGGCGGCGCTCGCGGCGGCCACGGTCACCGGCGACGACGACTACCTCTCCATGGTCGCGACCTCGCTCGACACCCTCATAGGCCACGCCAAGGTCATGCCCCACACGGAGGCCGACTCCAGCCTGCCCTCCAAGTGGGCGGTGGAACTCGGTCCGGACCGGCACACACCCACGCTCCACCTGCCGTTCCGCCACAACGACTCGGGCTGGTTCGACTACAACCCGGCCACGCCTCCCGTGCCGGTGGCCCTGTGGCACCACACCTCCTCCGAGGCCGACCGGGCCCGGCTTGAGGGGCTGCGTGAAGCGGACGGCATCGACTGGCGCACCGTGCGGCCGTTCCGGTCCAAGGAGGACTCCGGTCACGAGAAGGCGTGGTTCGCCTTCCTCGCCGGCGACGACCCCGACTACCCGGAGCGGATCCTCGCGGCCGCTCAGGCCCAGGTCCGCCACCGGCTGCGGCGCATCGACCGCTATCGCGACCTGGACGTGCCCGAGGCCGACATCCATGTGTGGCAGCTGTCCAACCCGGTGGTCACCGAGGCCCTGGTGCAACTCACCTGGGGCGGCCCGCAGGTGCTGTACCAGGGCGGTCTCCAGCAGGCCCGACTGCGCTACCACGACGCCGACGCCCGCCGGGCCGGCCTGCCCGCCGACGTCGCCGCCCTGGTCACCTCCATCGACCCCGAGGCGACCACCGTCGAGCTGGTCAACCTGGCCCCCGAGACCGACCGCACGGTGATCGTCCAGGCGGGCGCGTTCGCCGAGCACACCATCACCGGCGCCCGGTACACGACCTGCACGGACGACGGCTGGATCGGCGACATGTACGACTACGGCCACACCGAGCCGGTGGTCTCCGAGGCCGAGGTCCCCTGCGCGGGCCCGTACCTGACGGTCCGTCTGCCCGCCTCCACCCGTATCCGGCTGACCCTGCGGCTGGGGCTGCGCACCCGCACACCCAGCTACCGCACGCCGTTCGACGGGTTCCACTCCCATGACACGACAGGGGAATCGGCATGAAGCGCATCGCTCAGACCATCAGACTCCGCCCCGAGCACCGTGAGGAGTACCTCCGGCTCCACTCCGCCGTGTGGCCCGGTGTCGAGGCCGCCCTGCTCCGAGCGAACATCCGCAACTACAGCATCTTCCTCCACGGCGACGTGCTGTTCGCCTACATGGAGTACATCGGCGACGACTTCGACGCGGACATGGCCTCCATCGAGGCCGACCCCGAGACCCAGCGCTGGTGGAAGCTCACCGACCCGTGCCAGGAGCCCTTCCCCGACCGGGGCGAGGGCCGCCAGTGGAGCGAGCTCCCCGAGATCTGGCACCTGAGCCCGCCCGGCGAGGACACCACCGCCTGACCCGGCCCGCACCGACCAGACTTGGATCTCCTCGTGAACGCACCTGTGCTCGTCGACGCCCACCACCACCTGTGGGACCTCGCCCAGCGTCCGCAGCCCTGGCTCGACGACCCCGACGTGGCGTCGATCCGCCGCACCTTCACCCCCGACGACCTGCGCTCCACCGCCACCCACCCCATCGCGGGCCGGCGGCTGCACGGCACGGTGGTCGTCCAGTGCATCGCGGAGGTCGCCGAGACCGAGGACCTGCTCACGCTCGCCGAGCGGGAGCCCCTGATCCAGGCCGTGGTCGGCTGGGCCGACCTGACCTCCCCGGCGATCGGTGACGTGCTCGACCAGCTGATCGCCGGGCCGGGCGGCGGACACCTGCGCTCGCTGCGGCACCTCGTCCAGGGCGAGACCGACCCGAACTGGCTGCAACGCCCCGACGTGGAACGCGGGTTGAGGGCGGCCCGCGATCGAGGACTGCGCTACGACGTGCTCGTGCGCGACCACCAGCTCGACCAGGCGATCCGGCTCGCGGAACGCTTCCCCGACCTGCCCCAGGTCCTCGACCACGCGGGCAAGCCGGACCTCGTCCGCCAGGACGTCGCCGACTGGGAACGCGGCATCCGGCGGCTGGCCGCACACCCGCACGTGGTGTGCAAGGTCTCCGGACTGATCACCGAGGCCGACCACGCCCACTGGACCACCGCCGACATCCGCCCCGCCTGGGACGTACTGGTCTCCGCCTTCGGGCCCGAGCGGCTCATGTTCGGCTCCGACTGGCCGGTCGCCAACCTCGCCGGCGGCTGGAACCGGTGGGCCGCCACCGTGGACGAACTGCTCACCGGCTGGAGCGAGAGCGATGTCCACGCGCTCCTCGCCGGCACCGCGACCGCGTTCTACGGGCTTGCCCCCGTCGACGGAGAGAGCGACGCAACGATCCGAGCGATCTGACCCCGCCCCACCGAACATCGCACCGAACCCGCGCCGGACACGCCGCCACGCATGCTCCGGTCTGCGCCGAAGGGACCCTGCCCCCCATGACACTTGCCGTCCGCTATCTGTCCGCCCGCACCCTGGACACCGCTCCCGCGGCCACTGCGCCTCCCGGTCCCGGTGAGGTGGAGTTGGCCCCCGCCTACGTCGGCATCTGCGGTACCGACCTGCATATCTTCCACGGCGACATGGACGCCCGGGTGGCCGCGCCCGCCGTCCTGGGGCACGAGATGTCCGGCCGCGTCGTCCGGGTGGGCCCGG
>NZ_JBSFHW010000055.1:0-59975 GCF_053597275.1 Streptomyces sp. NPDC001492
CTCACCTGCGACCCGGTCGGCGGCCTGGTCCAGATCCCCTGCATCGAGCGCAACGGCATGGCCGCGGTCAAGGCGGTCACCGCGGCCCGGATGGCGATGCGCGGTGACGGCTCCCACAAGGTGTCCCTGGACAAGGTCATCAAGACGATGAAGGACACGGGCGCGGACATGTCCGTGAAGTACAAGGAGACGGCTCGGGGCGGGCTGGCGGTCAACATCATCGAGTGTTGAGGAGGTGGGCTCTGACCAGCGTGTTCGCCTCCTTCAACACTGTCTGGGCCTTCCCTGCTTACGCGGCGGAAAGTCCCCGGAACGTCCCTGGGACAGACGTGAAAGTCCCTGAAACGTCCCCAGGAAGTCCCCACAGAAGGGACTCCTGACCTACGGATCACGAGGGCGACAGCGATCGTGACGAGTCGTGCCCCTGCGATCGCATCGGATCCAGTTTTCGCAGCTCAGAGCAGTGACCGCGGTCCCACTGCTCGTACGTCGTGGTGCACCGTCCACAGGCGTCCGTGATCAAGGGGAGGCTTTCACTCCGGGCCTTCGCCGCCCTCGGCTCCTCGCCCGGGGGCGACCAACCGCTACCGACGACGGCGGGTCGCCCGCGCGCCAACGACTCTCATGCGGCAGGGGCTGAGCACGGTGTACGGCGGATGGTGGATGACTGTCCAACCCCTCGGTCGTATTCGACCCCCACGATCGCTGCAGGTGCCTCCAAAGTCGCTCTGGATCTCTGTCGGAATGGTGGTGAGAGCCCCTACAGTTATGCGCCCCGCGTGCAGAAGCCGGGAAACGAGGCTTATTTCAGGGAAAGAGCCAACATGGCACCAACACCTATGCGCCGGTTATGGCCCTGGGCCGTGGGATCCGTCTGCGGAGGCGCGATCGTGGCCTTGATCGTCGTGGCGATCGTGGTGGACTTGGGCACGGCCGGCGCCGTCGCCAGTGTGATCAGCGGGGTGGTCGCGCTGGCCGGTCTCACCTTGTCCGTTTTCACCCTGGTGAAGGCCGGCGACCGTACCGGCGGCACGGTGAGCGCAAGCGGCGAAAGGGCGGCCGCCATAGGAGGCAACGCCGGGCGGGTGATCACCGGTGACAACTCCACGCTGCCGGCCACGACGCCAGTACCTCCACTCGCACCGGCTCCCGCGGCCACTCCCCATGCCCCCCAGCCGGACGTCTCGGCGTCGGGAAGCCGCGCCGCGGCGGTGGGCGGAGACGCCGAGGAGATCATCACGGGGGATGGTACGCAGCTTTGATACGCCGCATCACCCGTCGCATAACCGGTCTGGTCCGCCGCCGCTCCCCGGACACGGACGCCGCGACCGGCCTGGAGGCACCCGCTTCAGAGCCGCCCACCGCCGCCCCCGCCGCTCTGGAGCCGCACGTCCCCACACCCCTCGTCCCCGTACCGGCCACGCCGGCCGTTCACCTTGTACCCGCCGTCACGGCCCAGGCGAACGGCGACCGATCCGTCGTGATCGGCGGGGGCGCCGACGTCGTCATCACCGGTGACCACGTCGAGTTCACCATGGCTCCCGGCGCGGCGCCCGAACCCTCCCCCGAAGAGATCGACGCCGCGACACGCAAGTACGCGGACCGCATGCGCGAAACCTACGGACGCCTCGACCTCGCTGTGATCACCCCGCTGGACGACCAGCGCCCGCAGCCCGTCGTCCGCCTCCAGGACGTGTTCGTCCCTCCCTTGGTGCGGGCCGAGTCCCGGCCGGTGGACCTGCCCAGGGAACTGGTGCGGCGATTACTGGAGCAGGGTGAACTGTCGGCGGACCAGCTCACCTGGCCGACGGACGCGCTCACCTCCGTCCGCGCGCGCGGCGCCCACCTCGGGCGGCCCCGCCAGTCTGTGCTCTCCTTGTTGTCCGCACCGGGCAACCGCTGCGTCGTCCTGCTCGGCAGTCCCGGATCGGGCAAGTCCACCGTCGCGCGGTACGTGGCACTGGCACTCCTGGCCGAGGCCGAACCGACCCACCCCGTATCTGGCGGACGGCCCACCGCCCTCGACGCGCTCACAGGAACCCTTCCCGTCATCATCGAGTTGCGCCGCTTCGCCGAACCCCGCTGGCGCAAGGTCGGCTTCGAGGGCCTGCTGCGCCATCTGCACAGTGAGGAGGGGCTGTCCGTCCCGTACGAGGTTCTACGCCTGCGGATGGACCAAGGCCGGGCCCTGGTCGTCTTCGACGGTCTCGACGAGATCTTCGCTCCGATTCTGCGCCGAGAAATGGAACGCAGGATCGCCGAGTTCGCCAGGGCCAACCCACTGGCCCGGATCCTCGTCACCTCCCGGACGATCGGGTACGAGGACGTGGTGCTGGACGAGGCCGGGTTCGGGCACCACGTGCTCCAGGAGCTCGATCAGCCGCAGATCGAGACGTTCGTCCGCCGCTGGTACGCAGTCGCCTGCCCGTACGATCCGGGACTGGCCGAACAGTTGGGCGGCCGACTGGTCGGCGCGCTGCGCCGGTCCCGGCAGATGAGGGAACTGGCGGGCAATCCGCTGCTGCTGACCATCCTCGCCATCATCGGCCGACGGCGTTCGTTGCCCCGACACCGCCGGGGCGTCTACGACCACGCCGTGAGCGTGCTCGTCGCGCACTGGGACCTCGACGCCAAGTTGCTGGACGAGACACTACCGGCCGCCGTGGCGGACGTACTGGGGCCCGAAGAGCGCATGGAACTGCTGGAGTTCCTGGCCCGCCGGATGCAGGAGGGCAGCGTCGGCATCGCCGGCAACCAGATCCACAGGAGCGAACTCCACAGCGTGTTCCGGGAGTTCCTCGGCCAGTACACGCTGCCGGAGCCGGACGTGCGGGCCGGTGCCCGCGCTCTCCTCGCCCATCTGTGGCGACGCAACTTCATCCTGGCGTGGTACGGCGGCGACGTGTACGGCTTCGTCCACCGGGCCTTCCTGGAGTACCTGGCCGCCCGGGACATAGCCGCCCGCTACCGGGACCGGCGGAGCTGGACGGACATAGGGGACTTGCTGGATGACGTCGTCGCCCGGCATGCCGCCGACCCCTCCTGGCGTGAGGTGCTGCTGCTGCTCGCCGGACAGCTGAACGACCGCGAGGCGGCGGCCATGGTCGAGCACCTGCTCGCCCTGTACCGGCGCAGCGCCGACCCCGGCATCCTCGTCCTGGCGGCGCGCTGTCTGGCCGAGTTCGGCCGACCGCAGCTGCTCGCCGCGCAAAGCAGGATGGTCGTCGACGAACTCACCGCCGCCTTGTCGGTCGGCCCCGGTGACGGTCTGAGGGAGTTGGGACCGGTCCTCGCCGGTCTGCCCGAATCATGGGAAGGGCGCGCTCGTTACCTGCGCTGGTTCCATCTGAACGGACAGTTCGTCCCCGAGTACAGCTTCTACGAGGACGGCGGGTTGGTCATCTCGGAGGAGTCCGCCGCCGCGCATCTGGCCTGCCACCTCTACGAAGAGCCGGCCCGGCTACGGACACTGGCCCGCTTCCACCAGGGTGGCGGCATCCGGGCCGCCGCCCTACGGGTGCTGGCCGAGCACCGCCCCAGGGACGGACGCGGTCTGGAGCTGGCGCTCGAACGCGCCGTCACCGATCGCGACGACCGTGTGCGCCATACGGCGCTGCAGGTACTGGGTGAGCACTGGTGGCGTGCGGAACCGGTGCATGCGCTGCTGCTGCGGCGCGTCGCCGAGGAGTCCAGTGACTACGCCCGCGGTGCTGCGCTGACGGCGCTGGCTCAGCGGTGGGCGGACGACGAGCGGACTGTCGAAGTGCTCTGCGCGCAGGCCGAGAATTCGAGGTCCGCCCATGTGGCGCGGATCGCCTTCGGCCTGCTCGGACAGCACTGGGCGGACCGTCCGCAGGTGCTCGCGCTCGCGCGTCGGGCGCTCGATTCCACCGTCGGCGCGGTACGGGCCGGTGCGCTGCGGATGGTCGCCGAGCACTACGAGCCGCGCGAGCACGTTCCGGCCCTGTTGCGTGAGCACGCCGCCTCCGACCAGCACGCGCTCGTCCGTTCCACCGCGCTGACGCTGCTCGCCGAACAGTGGCCGGAGGACATCCTGGAGCCCGGCCTGCTACGGGAACGCGCCGTGGGGGACGCCGAGCCCTCGGTGCGCCGGGCCGCGCTGCGCGCACTGGCCGACCGGTGCGCTGCCGACCCGGACGTATGGACGTTCCTGCTGGGAAGGGCCGCCGAGGAACCGCGAGGTGGAGTACGCGCGTTCCTGCTCCGCTTGCTCGGCGAGCGCCGGCCCGAAGACGAGCGGGTGGCCGACGTGCTGCTGGATCACGCGGCTCACGACCGCAACGGGGGGACCCGGCTGGAGGCGCTGCGGATCGTCGCCGGACGGCGGCTCACTGATGAGCGGGCCGCGGATCTGCTGCTGGTCCGCGCCGTCGAGGAGGGGGAGCCGCTGCTGCGTGCCGCCGCGGTGCGGTTGCTGGCCGGTCAATGGCCCGACGGCGACGCCCGGGCCCGGCGGCTGCTGCTGGAGCGGGCGGTGGACGACCCCGACAGCCATCCCCGGGTGGTCGCGCTCCAGGTGCTGGGCACCCAGTGGCCCGACGATCCCGAAGTGCGCCGCCTGCTGGTCGAACGCGCCGTCGACGACCCCGCCGCCCGGCCGCGCGCCACGGCGCTGGACCTCCTCGGTGAACGGTATCCGCAGGACGAGGAGGTGCGGGCGCTGTTCGCCGACCGAGCGGCAAAGGACCTGGCGTGGCACCCGCGTCAGGCGGCCTTCCGGCACTGGTTGCTGGGGCAGGAGGATGCGGAGGCTCTGGTCCGCGACCGGGCTCGCCACGATCCCGATCCCGCTCTGCGTGAACTGGCGATGCGGATGCTGGTCTGGCAGTGGCCGCACGTGCCCGGCACGGCGGAGACGGTGGAAGAGGCGTTGCGGCACGAGCAGCCGTGGTCGGCCCGGCTGGCGGTCAGGGAACACCATGCGGTTCTCACCGCCCTGCGGGAGCGGCCGGACGCCGGGGACGTGGTCTGAGGCGGGCGGCCGGCGCCGGACCGGCCTTACCGGTTTCACAGAAAGACCGTTCCGGAATGGTTTTCTTCGGCAAAATGTGAAGGGGAAGTCCGAGGGAGGGGCACGGCGACCGGGGGGCGCCGAAAGAGTACGAGGCTTCGTACTGGCCGCAGTACGGGCGGCGGTGCTGGAATTGTCGCCACGGGGTCAGCTCCCGTGGCGCCGAGGGTTCACGCACAGCACGTCGGCTGCCTGAATTCGCCGTCGAACATGACGGCTTGGCTCTCGTCTCTTCGTTTTTCGTCTGCGACGGCAGTTCATGCCGTCATGCCGACCGGTGCTTTCGCGCACCCTTCGGTGAAAGATCATGCGTGGGGGTTGATCATGCACACTATGTTTCGCGCTCAGCGGCCGCGAAGAATTCTTCTTTCCGGTTCGTTTCTGATCACTGCGTTGGTCTGCGGGGCGTGCGCCCCGTCAGGGAATTCCGGCGCCGGAACTGTCGGCGTCAGTGACGACTCCTTTCCGGCCGCGACCCGGCCCGGAGCCGTCGTCGTCGTCTGCCTCGACACGTCCAGTTCCTACCCCATCGCCGAACGCGAGTCGGCGCGGAACGCGGTCGCCAAAGCCTTGCCGAACCTTGTCGTCCCTGGTCGGAAGGCCAGCACGGTCTACGTCTACACGATCGGCGTCAACACGTACGGCGAACCGCCCAAGCTGAAGCTGGACATCCCGGCCCTGCGGGCCCAGCCGGTCGCCGTCGGGGCGAGTTCCGCTCCCCTGCAGGGCAGCCATGTATCCGGAAGCGCGGAGAAATTCGTCAAGCGGTGGGGACAACTGCACGACCAGGCGCTCTCCTCCGCGCGGGCCGAAGGGCAGCGACTGGACGCCCTGAAGGTGTCGGCCTCCGAATCGGGAACGGACCTCGGCGGCTGCCTCAAGAACGCGTCCGACCAGTTCGCCGACCCCTCCCTGAAAGGCCCGCGTCACCTCGTGATGGCATCCGATCTGGACCCCAACGGATTGCAGCAGCAGTCCACGGCACGCCTCGCGGGTGCGACGGTGTCGGTCATCGACTTCACCTGTTCGCAGGCCGTCCGGTGCGACGCACGGAAAACCCGGTGGACGAAGAAGTTCCGTGAACTTGGCGCTGCCACCGTCTCCATCACCCGTCCCGGATATCCCGAACACCTTTTCGGGGACTCCGCCGGTTCCACGGGAGGCGGCGCGTGAGCAACATTCCGGTCATCATCTGGGTCGGCGTCGGCGTTCTCCTGCTGCTGCCCCTGTCCGCCTTCCTGCGCAGGCAACTGCACACCGTCGCCGTCGCCGTGGCCGAGTGGTGCGCCTACTGCGTCTCGCTCGTGACGGCGGAGCTGCAGGAAGCCGCCGACACCACCGGCCGCGCGGTGTCCGCCGCCCGGCACGGCATCTCCAAGGGCGGCTGGCCGGTGTGGCCGATGATCGCCGCGATCATCGCGGTGACCGGGGCGTTCTTGTTCGTCAGGTCCGAGTACTACCTGGTCTCGCTGACCGCCAAGGCCATCTTCGCACCCGACCAGTACGACGCCGCCAAGGGCGTGATCCACGCCAGCGGCCCGGAACTCGAGATGGCCAAGTCGGTGGCCTGGGTCTTCGTGGGCGGGACGCTGGTACTGGGCGGACTGCCGTTCGTCCTGGCCGACCGCAACTCGCATCGGGTCGGCCCGCTCGACCAGCAGCCGCGCAGCGTCAAGCGCGCCGTGACCGGCGCGGTCTACGTGCTGTCGGTGGTGGCCGTGGTGGGCTCGATGGTCCTCGGCTGCTATCGCGCGTACCTGACCACCAGCGGGAACACGGCCGCGACGGGAATGGACAGCGTGGCGGCGTACGCGGCCGGCGGTGGCACGGCAGCCATCACCAGCGTGGGGTCGCTCGCAGTGGGCTGGGCCGTGGACTACGCCTTGATGGGTGTGTGGCTGCTTCTCGTGGCGCTCGTGCACGTGGCGTTCAGGCTGGTCCTGCTGCCGGCCCGCATGGTGACCGACCTCGCGCACCGCAACGCGTCGGTCATCACCCCGACCACGGTGGAGGCCGTGGCCCGACTCGGCGGCTCGGCCGCGGCCGGGCGGCGAGGGCGGTCCGTCACCAGCGCCCGGGGGGATGACAAGGACCTCTCCGGGCAGACCGAGGAAGGCCCTGCCGAGAGCATCGGTGACGACGTGGACGCACCGGTCATGGTGGTGCCGCCCGGCAGCACCTTCGTCGGCCGGTGGCAGGTCGTGGGGGACCTCCCGAACTCCGACACCCCCGGGTACGCGGCCGCCGTCCTGCTCTGCCGGGACCTGCGCCAGGCGGGGGCACCTGCCTCCTACGTCATCAAGCTGCTGTCCAAGGAGGGCCGCAACGCCAAGGAGTGGCGCAGGGAGTTGGAGGCCGCCGAGAAGGTGCGGAGCGACTGGGCGGTCAAGGTGCTCGACAGCGGCGCGACCGAGAAGTGGCTGTGGACGGTCACCCCGCGCTACGTACCGGGTTCGCTCGCGATGTACGGGCGCGGCGTGGTCAGCACGAGGCCTCTGGAGTGGTGCCTGATCATGGTCGAGCAGTTGCTGTGGGGACTCGACGCGGTCCACGAACAGGACATCGCACACCTGGACATCAAGCCGCAGAACGTCTTGCTGTCCTGGGAGGACGACGAACACCGCAGCATGCGCCCCGCGCTCGCGGACTTCGGTCTGGCCAAGCAGTTCTCGCAGGCCAACTCCACCCAGAGCGACCGCCCGCGCGGCACCCCGTTCTACATGTCCTTCGAGCAGATGACGGTGACCAGGTTCCGCGACAACCGGTCCCCCCTGTCGGACATCTACGCCATGGGCAGCCTGCTGTACTGGCTGATCTCCGGCAAACCCGCTCTGTCCCGCGAGGCGAACGCCCTCTCCGAGGACCCTGACCTGATGGTCATCGCGGACCTGATGAAGCGCAACCACCGCCCGGCACGGCTGGACGAGTTGGTCAAGGGTCTGCCGAAGAACGTCGCGGACCTGGCCGACCAGTGGCTGGCCTACGACCCGCACCAGCGCCTGACCGAGCACGACGAGGCGACACCGGCCAAGAACGCGCTGTTCATGCTGCAGCAGGTGACCCAGGAACTGATCAGGGACGATCCGAACGCCCTGGCCATGCCCGTCGGACCGGACATCGCGCTCAGCGGGCTGCCCCGCGGAGCGGAGGAGAGCCTCAGCGACGAGGCGGGCACCAAGACGGAGTCGGAGTAGCCGCCATGCTGAAACTCGCGAACCTGATGGCCATCGTCCTCCTCGTCCCCCTTCTCGCGGTGGTGATCCTTTTGTTGAGAGAACTGCGCCTCACCTTCGTACGCCGTTCCCGACACCAGGACGCCCGCCGGGCCGGGCGCCGCTCGTCGACCGCGCCGCACGGTCACGCGCCGAGCGACCCCGGTGCGCCGAAGAAGGATGTGCGTGTTGCGGCACCCGCCAAGAAGCACACCCCCGAGACGTCCGGCCCCCGTGTCGAGCCCCGGCTGCGCGAGCCGTCGCGTACGCTTCCGGCGCTCGGTCCGCCGACGGCCGTGAAGGGACCGAGCGCCGCGCAGGACGAGACCTCCACGGAGGAACAGCCTCCGCCCACACCGCTCGTGACACCCCGCAAGACGTTGCCCGCGCTGCCACCCGAAAAGCATCCGGAAGCCCCGGACCCCAGGGCGGCAGGGGAGTTGGTGCCGCTGTCGGACACGGTCCCGCGGCGACAGCGTGAGGACGGCTCCGGGGTGTGGCTGCACACCGGTGCGGCGACCACAGCCGGCCGGCACCGGCGACGGAACGAGGACGCCCACTTCGCGGACACGGATCTGCTGGTCGTGGCCGACGGTGTCGGTGGTGCTCCGGCGGGCGAGGTCGCCTCGAAGCTGGCCGTCGAGGCGGTGGTCCGGGCCTGGCGGCGAGGTGCGCAGCACACCCGCTATCACCTCCAGGGAGGCTTCCGGGACGCCAACGCGGCCGTCCTGCAGCACGTGAAGGGCAACCCACGGCTGCGGGGCATGGCCACGACCCTGGATGCCTGCGCCGTGATCGGCGACCGAATCGTGGGGGCGCACGTCGGGGACGGCTATGTCTGGGCGGTGCCTCCCGAGCGGACGACGGTGCGCCAGATCACCAAGCCGCACTCCGCTCCACAGGGGCCGCTGTTGAGGATGATCGGCTCGTCCGTACCGGTTCAACCCGACCTGTGGGTCATCGACGCCCGTCCGGACACCCGGCTGGTGCTGTCGAGCGACGGGCTGCCGGCCGACCTGGACGAACGGCAGCTGCGTCGGCTGATCCTCTCGACCGCCGACATGGCGCCCGCGGAAACCGCTTCGAATCTGATGAAGGCAGCTCTCAAAGCGGGAGGAACCGATAACATCACCGTAATTGTCGCTGATGTGGTCTTCAGTGGATCAATCGACCAGCCATTCTTGCTCAGCGAATGATCGGGGGGTCATGCACAACGCACCAAGAGCGACCGTCGAACTCCCGACGCGGGGCGGCCTGAGGTCCTTCCAACTCGTCCCGGAGCAGCCCTTCCACCTCACCCGGCTGGTGGTCGCACCGGACGACCCGGAAGTCGGACGCTTCATTTCACGCATGCGCGGCCGTTGCCCGCAGATCGCATACCTCGCGAACCGCTGGACCCTGTTGAACGAGTCCCGAAGCCGACGCCTCAGGGTCGCGTTCCCGCGCGGCGGGTACGAGGAGATCGGACTGGGCGGGGCGGTCCGCCTCAGCCCCGGTCGGACCGTCCTCTACTTCGGACCGAACGGCGAGATCCAGGTCGGCGTCGTGATCGGGCCGGCAGCCGAACCCGAGGAGGAGAGCGAGACCCAGTCGGGGACGATGACCTACCGCGGGCCCGAACCCACCCCGCAGGTGGAGCGGATGCTCGTCCAGCAGTCGTCCAGAACCGTGCTGGTCGCCGTCCTGGCCCCGTGGCTGTCCGGGGACCCCGCCCTTCAGGACCTGAAGGACCGTGCGGTTGCCGCGCGGTGCGCCGGCTACAGCGTGGGGTACGTCGACAAGGTACTCAAGGAGGTCAGGGCCGGGCTGTGGCCGGACACCTCCGCCCGCCCCAGCCGTGCCGAACTCGCCGACTACTTCCTGACCCGCGGGTTGCTCAGCGCCGCCGACATGCTGACCCTCCGCCACGTCGGCTGTGGTCACCACCGCTCGCCCTGATGACGAGTGGCGGCGGCACGGCACGCTCCGGCGCCGGCGGCGCCTACCGGGCCGGGGCACGGTGCCCAGCATCAGTTCCGGATTGCGCAGGCCCTCCAGGCGGACGACGCTCAGCAGCCACTCCTCGAAGTCGTCCTGCAGCCGGGCCAGTTCCGGCGGCACTCCACCGCCAGCGGCCACTGGGACGTCTAGAGATCTCTCATGGTTGGGGTTACGGGGGTCGTGACGGTTGTCGTGGGCCGCGCTGTGCCGGAGAGATGAGGTATCCCGATGGCGGTGGGCTGACGGCCGAGGAGCGGGATCGGCGTGAGCAGGTCCGGCTCGCGGCGGCTGACTTGATCGAGGCCTGGGCCAGTAACGGGGAGGTGGCTCGGCGGTTCAGGGTGACCAGGATGTCGGCGAACCGTTGGCGTCGGGCCTTGGCCACGGGCGGCCGCCAGGCGCAGGTCTCCAAGGGGCCCGGTGGCGCCAGATGCAAGCTCGACGCCGATCAGCTACGCGTGCTGGAGGCGGTGTTGGAGGTCGGTCCGGCCGCGTCGGGCTGGAGTGACCAGTGCGGGACGCTGGTCCGCATCGGCGAGATCGTGCGGCGCCGGTTCGGGGCCGAGTTTCGCCGCCAGTCCGATCGTTCCAGCTCAGGAGCACTCTCTGCGTCTACGTCACCCTCTCGTGATCACCGCCCGTGAAAAGGCCCGGGCTAGAGGGCGCTGGGGGGCAGCAAGTGCGGGGCACGGTCGCCGAGGATGCCGAAGATCAGCTCCTTCGCCAGGCCGCGCAGTTCCGCCAGGAAGGCGGCATCGACTTGGCCCTCCCTGGCCCAGATACCGGCGAGGGACTCGGCGCAGGCCTGGGCCAGGTCGCTGTTGAAGTCGCCGTCCCGGATGGCCCGGATCAAAGCCGCCTCGACGAACGGACCAGAGAGGAACTCCAGACACGACGCCGCGTCCTCCTGCTCGTCCTCGCGCGCCGTAGGGTCCTCGAGGAGGCATACGAGCAGAACCGCGCGCTCCTCGTCCGGGATCTCCGGATCGCTCCACACCGGGCCTGGCGACGAGACCGCTGCCGAGTCCTCTTCCGCACTGCGGTGCCGCTCCTTCCTGAGCAGCGTTGCCAGCCAGTTCCTCATCTGGAACAGATCCTCGATTCCGTCCACAATGGCCCTCGCCGATCCCGCTGCCGACCACAGCCCGACCTGCCCGCCGAAGGAGCTGGCCCCGGCGCCGTAGCCCGCGCTCGCAAACCGGCCCGCCAGGCTCACCCCGTCGTGCACGGCCGTCTGCGTGCGCTGGGCCGCTCGGCGGCGTCGCCACATCGTAGATGTCGTATGCGACCGCTGTGGCGATCAGCCTCCGGCCGCGACGGACGCAGGACTGGAGCAAGATCAACATCAAATTGTCCCTGAGAAGTCCCCAGCAACCGAGTGAAGGTGAAGGACAAGGAGACGGCTCGGGGCGGCCTCGCGGTGAACATCATCGAGTGTTGAGGACAGCCATGAGCTCCGGCTCGCTGTCCGCCAACACGGTCCTCGGGCTCGACAGGATGCTGCGGCAGGAAGTTTCGCGTGCTGCCGGGATCCAAGATGAACGCCGGGATCGCCCGGGTCGGGGACGTCTTCCAAGGACAGTCGGCCGCTCCCCCGCCCTCTCACCGCGTGCTCTCCAGCCTGCGCGATGAAGAGCGTCGCGCGACGCGCCTTCCGGTGAAGGAGGCCGTACGCAAAGACGGAGAGCCGAGCGGGAATTGACGGCGCTCGACGAATGCCGGTCGGCGGCCGGGGTATGCGCGTGCTTGCCGGTCGATGGACCGGCACAAGGATGCGGAGCGACTGGGAGGGGTGCTTGATGGCGGCGACGACCGTGCGGACTGCCGAGCCGATGGTGGAGGTTCCGGAGGTCGCGGACCCGTCCAAGGTCACGCCGAAGGATGCACGGGAGATGTCGAAGCTCTTCTTCGGCCAGATGGAGGTTTCTGACGAGGGAACACCGGAGCACCAGTACGCGCGCAACACGCTGATCGAGATGAACATGTCCCTCGTCCGCTACGCCGCCGGCCGGTTCCGCAGCCGGGGTCCGGAGGAGATGGAGGACATCGTCCAGGTCGGCGTGATCGGTCTGATCAAGGCCATCGACCGCTTCGAGCTGTCGCGTGAGGTCGAGTTCACCTCCTTCGCCATCCCCTACATCGTCGGCGAGATCAAGCGCTTCTTCCGGGACACCTCCTGGGCCGTGCACGTCCCGCGCCGGCTCCAGGAAGCCCGCGTCCAGCTCGCGCGTGCCCATGAGGAACTGTGCACCCGACTCGGTCGGACACCGACGGTCAGGGAGCTGTCCGAGCTGATGAGTCTCCCGGAGGACGAGGTCGTCGAGGCCCAACTGGCCTCCAACGGCTACAAGTCGGCGTCCCTGGACGCCGCGATCAGCGGCAGCGAGGACGGCGAGGCCGTGCTCGCGGACTTCATCGGCGGCGAGGACGAGGCCATGGAACGGGTCGAGGACTTCCACGCCCTCGCACCGATGATCGCCGAACTGGACGAACGCGACCGCAAGATAATCCATTGGCGCTTCGTCGAGGAGCTCACCCAGGCCCAGATCGGTGAACGCCTGAACGTCTCCCAGATGCAGATCTCCCGTCTGATCACGCGCCTCCTGGCACATCTGCGCGAAGGCATGCTCAGCACGGAATGACGGGCAGATGACTCCGTCGGTCCGGCAGGGGCCCGCGTGGCCTCTGCCGCGGTGTCGCCCCGGCCGGCCGCCCGGCATGAACTCGAGGCCGGCGGTCGGAAGCAGTGACTGAACATTCTCCGAGCGCACACTCTGCGGTGAACCCGCCGGCGGCTCTCCCGCCCCTTCACACGCGTCCCGCTCGCGCCGACGCGGGGACAGCCCCCGACACTTCTGTGGTACCCCGGTGCCCTTGGTCCCCGAGCTCGCCCCGGGAGGCCAGGGGCACTCCTACCATGGAGCGAAGCCCCGGCACCCCCCATCGGTCGGGCCCCGGTCTCCGGCCCGCCACTGGCGATGTCCGGCCGATCCAGCACCCGCTTGCACCCCTTGCCTTCGGGTACAGCGATGGGATGAGGATTATCTCTTTGGGATGAGAATTATCTCTACAGCGTCCGAAACTGAGTGAAAGCGATGTGTTCGTGACCCGTCTCGACGGCCCAGGCGACGACCGCGTGGAGGGATCCGGTGATGGCCCGGACGCCGTCGCCCTGGAGATCGCCAACGCTGTGGAGAGTCTCGCCGACCTGTGGTCGCTGGCCGCTCAGGAGGCGGCCTTGCGGCTGTCCCTGCACCAGCTGCGGGCGCTGCGGATGCTTCAGGCAACACCCGGACTGAACCTGACCGCTTTGGCCGAGCGGCTGGACATAGGGCTGCCCACGGCCAGCAGGCTGTGCGACCGGCTGGAGGCGGCGGGAATGCTGGAACGGTCCCTGCACCCGCAGAACCGCCGCGAGGTCCGGCTGATCCTCACCACACAGGGACACCGGGTACTGGACGAGGTGGCGTCGCGCCGGGCAGAGGCACTGACGGTCGCGTTGACGGCCATGCACCCGGCGGAGCGGTCGGCGCTGAGCCGCGGAATGAAGGCCTTTCTCGCCGCCCGGAGCGGGGCACCGCCCGCCTTGGGAGAGCCCCCTGGCAACCGGTGACGGGGCCGCGGCGAACTCACTCAGGCTGATCGCGGTGGCCGGGTTCGCCGCATGTGCCGTTGAGGCGCATCGAGAGCATGCCGAGCCGGTCGCCGCGGACGGTGACGGGCAGGTGGGTGACCGGTTGCAGGACTGTGAGGCCACGAGCACGTCAGAACGAAGGAACGCTGCCGCCCGGGATTGGCGCCGGCCACCTCGCCGTCCGTGCCCCCTTCAGGAATTCGGGAGCGGGGTGGTGCGGCACAGCAGGAGGCAGACGTCGTCGTCGCGCTCGGACTCGTGAACAAGGGGTTTGAGGAGGGACTCGGCGCACGCGTCCAGGTTTTCGAGGTCGGTTTCGTGCAGTGCCGCCAGGGTCTGGGCGAGCAACCCGATACCCACGTCGATCCCTTCAGTACGCCGCTCGACCAGGCCGTCGGTGTAGAGCACCAGAGTCGAGCCCGGTTCGATCTCGGTCGTGTGGTCCGCGTACTCGAAGGGAATCGGCACGCCCAGCATGACCCCGGGCTTTTCGTCCAGGACCCGCACGGCGCCGCCGGGAGCACGGACCACCGCCGGGGGGTGGCCGGCTGCGGCCCATGTCGCCTGGGGCTCGCCGGGTCTGAAGCGCGCGATCATGGCGGTCGCGTAGAGGTTGGGCTGCTGGTGGCAGAGCATGCGGTGCAGCCGTGTGAGGATCCGGGCGGGGCTGGTCTCCTCGACCGCGTACGCGCGCAGTGCCGTGCGCAGCTGGCCCATGATGACGGCCGCACGCAGCCCGTGCCCGGTGACGTCCCCTATGACGGTCAGCAGGCTGCCGTCGGGCTGGAAGAAGGCGTCGTACCAGTCGCCGCCGATGTTGAGGCCACGGGTGGCGGGCAGGTACCGGGCCGCCAGGTGCAGGCCATCGGCAGCGGGCAGGTCGGTGAGCTGGGCGCGCTGCAGTTCTTCGGCAGTGTCCCGGTGCTGCTCGTAGCGCAGGGCGTTGTCCAGGGCGATGGCGACACGACGGGCCAGTTCGAGCAGCATGACGCTGGTGTCGGCATCGAAGCGGTCACCCGGTGCCGTGAGGGACAGCACGCCCAGGGTCCGGCGCACGGCCAGGGGGATGCACAGCAGAGGCCGATCCGGCGACAGGGCAGAGGGTGGGCAGTCGTCGGTGCCGGGCAGGCCACCCGGGTGCGGTCCCGCGTGCTGGGGGCGGTCGGTGCGGGCGGCGGTCACCGCGGCGGCGGAGTGGACGCCATGGCCGGCTGTCCGCTCGTCCTCGTCGAAGAGCCACACGTCGACCTGGCTCGCGTACTCCGGCATGAGGAGTTCCGGCAGGCGGCGCACGATGTCCTCGTGATCGAGCGACGCGGTGACGACCGCACTGGCGTTGGCAAGGAAGGTCAGCAGGCGCCGGGCCTTCTCCGCCTCGCCGCGCGCGGCCCGTTCCGCGTCGAGCAGTTCCCTTTGGGTCAGCGCGGCGGCGTCCAGTTCGGCGTGCAGGGCCAGCACACCCTGGTTGGTCTGGTGCAGCTCCTCACGGTGGAGCCGAAGCAGGTTCTCCGACTCGTCCAGGCTCCGCAGAACCGCCGCCGTCTCCTCATCCGCTGCCAGTAGGGCTTCGGCCGACACGACGTCGTTCGGGTGCGCCGAGGGAGGCGGGTCCTGTGTCACAGGGCCGGGGCAGGAGAGAGCGAGGCACCACGGCGAGGCGTGTTCCGAGGCCGGTGCGGTCGGCCGTACGACCGCCTCCAGACGCACGGACCTGTCCGCACCTGGCTGCTGGACGGTGAGGGTGAGTTCCGCCCCGCCTTGGCCGAGACACTCCCGCAACTGTGCGGTGAGTGCGGTCAGGAATCGCGCCCGTTCGATCTCCGGCGCGCCCAGGGAGGCTGCGAGGTGCGCCACGAACGCCCGGGCGTGGGCGGTCTCGGCGGCTGTGGTGATCTTCCGGACGTCAGGCGGGATCATGGCGTCGGTCCCTGGGGTCGGAGGCCAGGACGGCCACGCTGGTGTCGTCGCGCACGGGACTGGCGGCGCTGCTGGCATCACGCAGGATGGTCGCCGCGACCACCGCCGGGTCATGGGTGAGGAGGTCGGGATCGGTCGGCGGTACCCATCGGCTGGGCAGACCGTCGCTGTGCAGAACAAGCAGACTGCCCTGCCCCCAGGGCACGCGACGTACGGGTACGGTCGCCGGGAACTGGGCGCCGACGATACCGGGGTGGGAGATCAGGTGCCCCCAGGAGTCGCCCGCGTGCAGGCGGGCCCCGATGTTGCCGACGCCGGCGAAGGCCAGTTCACCGGTGTCGGTGTCCACTTGTGCCACGGCGACTGCCGCGCCGCGGGTGTGCCGAAGGGCCGGGTGCATGTGGCGCAGGATCTCCTCCGGCGGCAGGTGTGCCGAGCGATGCAGTTCGTCGACGGCGGCGCTGGACGCGTGCGCTGCCTTGGTGCCGTGGCCGAGGCCGTCGGCGAGCATCAGGGTCAGGCGGGTGCCCGACCGGGCGCAGCTCCAGGCGTCTCCCGAGTGCTCGTCCCGGCCGAGCGGTACGTTGATCCCGCCCGACGTCGGGCCCTTCCGCATCCGTTCTTGACCCGTCGCGGGCTCCTGGTCGACCCGGGCGACCGCGACGGTGCCACGAGGAGTGCTGTACAGGTCGAAGCCGCTGGATATCCGCATGCAGGTGCCCAGGCCTGCGCCCAGCGACGCCTCGCTCGTGCTGTACCCGTCGCGGATGGCCGCGGTGACGTCGCGAATGCCCGGACCGTAGTCGATGGCTGTCACCTGCACCCCGGGAGTGCGCGTGACCGCCCCGGGCCGGTCGACGAGGTCGATCACGACGCGGCCGCCCCTGGCGTGCTTGACCAGGTTGGTGGCCAGCTCGGTGGCGACCAGGGCGGCGACCGCGGTCCGGTGCGGATCGAGACGGACATGGGTGCTGGCCGCCTCGACGGCCACCCGGACGTCCCGTACGCGGGTGGAGTCGTGAACCGGAATGTCCCAGACGCGCGCCATCACGACCCCGTCCGTGCCGCGGGTACGCCCGTGGTCCAGGCGATGACGGTGACGGTCGTGCCCTGGCCGGGTTCGGTGTCGATCTCAAACTCGTCGACGAGGCGTTTGGCACCGCTGAGCCCGAGTCCCAGACCGCCCCCACTGGTGTATCCGTCGGTCATGGCCAGCTCGACATCGCGGATGCCGGGGCCGCTGTCGACGAAGGACAGCCGAAGCCCCGGGGTCACGCCTCGGGTGAGGGGCGTGACCTCCACATGTCCGCCGCCGCCGTGGACCAGGGTGTTGCGGGCCAGTTCGCTGGCGGCGGTGACCAGCTTCGTCTGCTGCACCAGCCCGAAGCCGAGGTCGGCTGCGGTCTGGCGTACGTGCTGGCGGACCCACGCGAGGTCCGCGTCCGAGCCGATCGGCAGGGTTGTTTCGACGGCGGGTTCGGAGGCCGGCATCACGTCCCCCTCTCGCGTCCGTCCGAGGCGCTCGGCGTGGACGCCCGAGTGAGGAGTTCCAGTGCGCGATCCACGTCGAGCGCGGTGGTCAGTCCTGGCAGGGTGAGACCCAGCTCGACCAGAGTGATCGCCACAGCCGGACGCATGCCGGCGACGACGGTGCGGGCCGCCAGCAGACTGGCGCTCGCCGCGATCTCGGCAAGAATCCGCCCCAGGAAGGAGTCGACGATCTCCACACCGGAGATGTCGATGATCACACCGGTCGCCCCGCTGCCGGCGATTCGGCGATTTATGTCCTCCTGGAGTTGCTCGGCCATACCGTCGTGCAGCTCCCCCTGAAGGGTGACCAGCAGGGTCTCCCGCAGCGCCAGGACGGGCACCACAGGCGCGGGACCCTGGGAAGGAAAGGTCATCGCGTGCTCTCACGGGGAGACACCTCGATGCCCAGCCGGCTGAGGGCGTAGGCCAGGGCGTCGGCGAGTGAGGCGCGGGTGAGGACGGAGCTGAGATCGATGCCGAGTTGCACGATGGTCTGCGCGATGGCCGGGCGGATGCCGGAGACGATGCACTCGGCACCCATGAGCCGCGCGGCGGCCACGGTCTTCATCAGGTGTTGCGCGACGAGCGAGTCGACCGTGGGCACACCCGTGATGTCCAGGATGGCGTACTGGGCGCGCTTGTCGACGATGCCCTCCAGCAGGGACTCCATGACGACCTGGCTGCGGGCGCTGTCCAGCGTGCCGATCAGCGGTACGGCGACGACGCCGTCCCACAGGCTGATGACCGGGGTGGCGACTTCGAGCAGCTGCTGCCGCTGCCGAGCGATCAGCTCCTCGCCCGAGCTCAGCGCCGTCTGCATCACCACCAGGCGCAGAGTGCCCATCAGGACCGTCAGCGCCAGCAGCCCCTCGGCCGCCTCAGGGGTGGTGGGATCGGAGAACTCCGCCCGCAGCAATTCGGCGACCGGCGACCGCAGGGCGGCCACCTCGTCGGCGATCCGGGCCGCGCTCGACCCCGCCCGGATCCGCGTACCGGACATGCGCCCCAACTGGTCGCGCACGCTGTCGAAGCCGGGCGCGGCGATGTCTTCCAGGCGTCCGGACGAGGCGACGTCGGTCAACGCGTCCACGATGGCCTTGCACGCTTCGACAGCTTCTTCGCGCGACACGGTGAAGACCGTCTTGAAGAGAGGCTCATCGGCCCAGCGCTGAGCAATCTGTTCTCGGCGGAGTTCCAGGAAAGCTCCCAGTCGGCGCGCCGTCGACCCGACCGCCTCTTGCTCCGACACCTTCATCGTCTCCTCTGCACAGGGCCGCCGATCGACCACACCCGAGACGCGATTATTGCCTTATGGCAAACGTTAGCGTCGAGGGCCAGACACAAACAACACGAGATCGCCACATACTGGGGGGCGGTGGTGGCGATCGAGGACCCGGTCAGCTTCCGTGCCAGTCGAGGCAGACGACGAGTGCGTCGTCGTCGGGAAGGGAACGACCGCGGTGGCCGGTCAACTCCCGCAGGATGGCACGCGGAACCTCGGCGGCCGGCAGCAGCCGGGTGACCTGGATCGCCCGGGCGAGGGCGATCTCGCCGTACGCCTCCCCCTTGCGGTCGGCGACCGCGTACACCCCGTCGCTGACGAAGACGAGGCGGTCACCGGGCTCGACCCGGAACTCCTGAGCCACGTAGTCGGTCTCCTCGAACATGCCCAGCGGAAGCTGCGCCTCGAAGGTGACGCGTTCCACCGTCCCGCCTCGCAGCCGCAACAACTGCGGGGAGCCGGCGTCCACGACCTTGGCACAGCCCGTCGCGAGGTCGAAGTCGAACATCAGCACCGACAGGTAGCAGCGGCCCTGGTAGTGGGCGTACACCGCCTGGTCGGCCAGGGCTGCCTGGTCGTCGATGGCGAGACCGGCGCGCCGGGCGTTACGCAGCGCGTTGATGGCCAGATTCGTCAGCAGGGAGGCTTCTATGCCCTCCCCCATGCCATTGGTGACGTAGAGCATCAGGTGGTCGGCCGTCGCGGACCAGTCGAAGTTGTCACCGAAGATCGCATACGCCGGCTCCAACTGCGCGCCCAGCTCGTATTCGGGGCGGGAACAGGAGCGCCCGGGCAGCAACTGCCACTGCATCTCGGCGGCCAGCGTGAGCCGGTCCTTGCGCCGTGCCTGCAGATAGACATCGGTGTCCCGCTCCGCCACGACCACCTCGTGCCCGAGCACCTCCGCGATGTCGGAGAGCTCACCGAGCACGTCCTGAACCCCGCCCTGCTCCGGCAGGGTCACGGACAGCACACCCAGTCGGTCCCCGCGCACGCTGACCGGAAGGTGCACGCGCACGCGACCGTGGGAGGCGGATTCGACGACGGGTTCCTGGGCACCGAAAGCACGGCCCACCACGCTGTTGTGCACGGAAACCGGCTCCTCGGCGTCCGGCAGCTCCGACACCGGCTGGAGCACCGTCAGACCGTAATCGGCCATCAACAGCTCGACGGACTCCGCCCCGTACTGCTCAACCAGCACACGACGGACAGCGCCGAGCAACTCGTGGGGTGCCGCTGCACGCAGAGCCCGTTCAGCGGTCACATATCTGTTCACGGTGGAAAACACACCAATCCTTCGGCCGACACTTACCGGCCTCGCTCGCGACGAGGCCGCTCGACAAGCCGCGCCAAGCCGTCCGAACCATCTCTGGCCGCTGCGGGCGCCTAGTACGCTGGCGACCGTCCCAGTGCCTGCGAGAGTGTGACAGTGGCCGTCTTCCGCCCCCACCCGGAAGCCGTCGAGGTCGCCCGAGTGACCGCGACGGCTGGAGAGTTGCTGGAAGTCCTGTGGGGCCGAGCCTCCACTGCGCCGGCGTCGGCATCGCAGATGCGGGTGCTGTTGACCTTGGAGCACCAGGACGGTATCAACCTGCGCACGCTGTGTGACGCGCTCTCCTCCACGCCACCCGCCACCAGCCGGCTCTGCGACCGGCTGGTCGCAGCCGGTTTCGTCGAGCGCGTGATCGGCAAGGCCGACCGGCGCGAGATCCGGCTGCACCTCAGCAACCGGGGCCGTACCTTCCTCGACGAGCTGCGCGCCCGCAGGGAGCAGGAGCTGCAGGCGGTGCTGAGGCTCATGCCCGTCAGCAAACGAGCGGCACTGCTGGAGGGACTGGAGGCGTTCTGCGACGCGGCTGCGCTGCAGATACACGCGCAGCCCGGCGACCGCACGGCCTGAACGGCGGCCTGCGCCGCCGGACACCCCGGCGCCCGGGAGCGCCGGTGGCCAGCACGCGGAGCGGTCTCCGCCCACCGGACCATTCCGTAATCCTTCCCCGTGCGGTACGACACGGTTACTTTGTTCCCTGGGCTCATTGTTGTCAAATGGCAATAGACGTCTTGGGGACCTTCATGGCTTCGAGTACCCCGGAACACCGCCGGCCGACTGTGAGCCTCGCCTCGAACTTCAGTGCACCGCACGCACGCGGCGCGCCCCGCCCGCGCCGTCGCCGGCGGCCCGGAGCGGGTCGGCTTCTCGCACGGCCAAGCACGGGGTTCGGCCGACGTATCGGCCGAACCCCGTGCTGAAGGCGCGCGCTGGGTCAGATCACCATCGGTACCAGCGTCCTCTGCCACCACCGGCTGTGGTGGAACGCATGACGAAGCCGAGAAGCCACAGCACCAGGACGGCGACGGCGACCCACCACAGGACCTTGAGGGCGAAGCCGGCACCGAAGAGCACCAGCGCGAGAAGCAGAACAAGCAGCAAAGGAACCATGTTTTTGACCTCCTGCACGCTCAAGTGCCCCGCGTTTCTGAAGCCATTCACACACGACCTGTCAGGAGGTGTCCTCCATGACGCCGAGGCGCCATCGGGAACGACCGTGTGGCAGCTGAGGGACAACAGAAATGAATAGGGGCAATGTCCAGGAAGCCAAGGAAAGGCCGAGGAGGCCTTTGAACAATGACCCTTCATGACCTCATGAGGAGACGGGAAAGGGGGCATGTCCGGCGTCAGTCCGGGAAGCCTTTCTTCGAGGCGTCGCCGAGAACTGGAACACGGCCGGGGCCCGAGGCCGGGGGTGAGAGCATCCGCGTCATGGACGATGCAGACGGTCCCACGGCCCACTGGTGGGCGGCTTTGCGCAGGACGCCGACGGCCGTCTGGAACGACGACGTCACCGACTGGGCCGCCGCCCTCACCTACTATGCGGTCCTGGCCCTGTTCCCCTTGCTGCTGGTGGTCCTCTCGGTCCTGGGTCTGACCATGCCCACGGACAAGCCGGAGGTCATCGACCACATCCTTCAGGCCACCCCAGCCGAGTCCCGCGCTGTGCTGCGCGGCACCCTTCGGCAGATGGCCGGGCAGCCGTCGACGGAATGGACGCTGGTCTGCCTGGGAGCATCGGGAGCCCTGTGGTCGGGATCCAGCTATCTGAGCGTCTTCCGCCGGGCGTTGCACGCCATGCACCGGATGAGCTCGCACCGGCCCGTGTGGCGCACCGCTCCGCGCATCATCGCCACAGCCCTCGCCCTGATCACCCTGCTTCTCACGTCGACCCTGGCGTTGCTGCTCACCGGCAGCCTGGCGCGGCACTTGGGCCGAGCACTGAATCTCGGAACGGGACCGCAGGCCGCCTGGCACGCACTGCGGTGGCCGGTCGTGACCGCGGTCGCCGTCGCACTGGTGCTCATCCTGTACCGCTCGGGCCCGGCACGCTCCCGCCCTGTCGGGAAAATGGCTCCCGGCGGCGTATTGGCGGTAGCGCTCCTGTTGACCGTCTCAGTCGGATTCGCCGTTTACACCTCCCATGTCAGCACGTATCACGATCTGTATGGCTCGCTGGCAGGCGTGGTGGTCTTCCTGGTCTGGCTGTGGCTGTCCAATCTGGCTCTTCTTGTCGGCGCTCAGTTCAACGCGGAGCTGGCGAAGCCTGACAACGCGCCCCCACGCAGAACTTGAACGGAGCGCTCGCAGTCGCGCGCTGACGTTTTGCACGTCGTTTCCACATCCGGAACGGATCACCCGTGCAAAGGTGGGGAGGAATCAACCGCTGTCCCCCCACCGGCACTTCAGGGAGTCCTTCCATGCTGCGCGGTATCGACGTAAGCGCCTACCAGCCCTCCTCGTACGGCACGGACGGCCTCTCCTTCGTCTTCGTCAAGGCGACGGAGGGCCGCTCGTACGTCAATCCAAGACTCGGTGCCCAGACGAAACACGGCCGGGACGCCGGCCTCGTCGTCGGCTTCTACCACTTCCTGTGGCCGGGCCATCTCCAGGCCCAGGCCGAGTACTTCGTCGAGCACGCCCCCGAGAAGGCGGGCGACATCCTCGCCGTGGACTGGGAGCGCACCAGCGCCGGGACGCATGCCAGCAACGCGGAGAAGGACCTGTTCATCCGCAAAGTGAAGGAACTGCGGCCGAACAACCAGGTCGTGCTCTACACCAACCGCG
This sequence comes from Streptomyces sp. NPDC001492, assembly GCF_053597275.1. Classification (NCBI taxonomy): domain Bacteria; kingdom Bacillati; phylum Actinomycetota; class Actinomycetes; order Kitasatosporales; family Streptomycetaceae; genus Streptomyces; species Streptomyces sp. NPDC001492. The sequence continues at coordinate 22,705 of NZ_JBSFHW010000055.1, forward strand.
ACTTCTGGCTCAACGTCGACACGACCTCGTACGCCGGCGACGGCCTCTGGATCGCCGACTACGTCACGGCGGGCAAGCCCCGTATCAAGGCCAAGTGGCGCTTCCACCAGTACACCAGCGAGCCGCACGACAAGGATGTCGCGGACTTCGCCGACAAGGCCGCGCTGAAGGAGTGGGCCAGGAATGGGTGACGTGTGAGTCGTACGGCGGGCCGTACGCGGCGCCGTTACCCCCGGAAGTCCGCCGGGCGTTCCCGGGGCGCCTCCGCCAGTGCCTTGGTCACTGCGTCCACGCCCGCGCGCAGACCGTACACCGGTGTGCCCGGCTGCTGGCGCCAGGAGTCGGCGAGGGTGCCGGTGTCGACCGTGTCGAAGCCGAGCTCGTCGATCAGGTTCCTGACCAGGCGCTTCGCTGCCTCGTCGTCGCCCGCGACCGGGATCGCCTGCCGGTCGGGGTCGCCCGCGGGACGCGGGCGCTCCAGGATGTCCTGGGCGAAGGTGCCGTTGAACGCCTTGATGACGGTGTGGCCGATCTGCTGTGCCGTCCAGGCGCTCTCCGTGAGCCCCTCGTCCTCGATCGCCGCGATCCTGCCGTCCCGCTGCCGGGGGTAGTAGTTGCCGGTGTCGATCACGGCGACGTTCTCGGCCGCGCCGTCCAGGACGCCCGCGGGCAGGTGGGGGATCGCCTTGACGGGGATCGTGATCACCACGACCTCCGCGCCGCGCGCCGCCTTCTCCACGGGCACGGGGGTCGCGCCGGTCTCCTCGGCCAGTTCGGTGAGCGTGTGGGGACCGCGGGAGTTGGCGACGGAGACGTCGTGACCGAGGGCGGTGAGCCGCCGGGTGAGGTTGCCGCCGATGTTGCCCGCGCCGATGATGCCGATCTTCATGACAGGCCTTTCCGTGGATGATGCACGTGCAGACGTCTGGGTCGCGTCAACCTCGGACATCGGCGGCCTATTCCGTCGCTGCGGCCGAACGGGTGAGGCCCTCAGACCCGGACGACGATCTTGCCCGTGTGCCGGTTGGACTCCATCAGGCGGTGCGCGTCCTGGATGCGGTCGAGGCCGTCGAGGACCTCGCCGACGACCGGGCGGAACCCGCCGTCGGCGAGGCCGGCGTCGAGGAAGGCGGTGGAGCGGCGGCGGCCGGCGGGTGTGCCGGTGAGGATCAGGTTGGCGTAGGTGTGCAGGGTGAAGGGCCAGTTCCGGGGGATCTCGGCCGGGCGGGTGTCCAGCCAGCCGTAGACGACCACGGAGCCGCCCGGTGCCAGGCCCTCGGCGAGCGGGCCGAAGCCGGGGCCGCCGATCGCGTCGAAGATCACTTCGGCGCCGTTGCCCCCGGTGAGACGTTTGACCTCCTTGGCCACGGCCTCGGGTGCCGATGCGCCGGTGACGATCACCTCGGCCGCGCCGAGCTCCAGCAGCCGCTCCCGTTTGTCCTCGGTGCGGGTGGTGGCGAGCGGGATCGCGCCGATGCGGCGGGCGACCTGGATCGCGGCGGTGCCGACGCCGCTGGACGCGCCGGTGATCAGCACATGGTCGCCGGGCCTGAGGCGGGCGGTCTCCAGCAGGGCGCCGTACGCGGTCGTGTACGTCAGCCAGGCCGCGGCACCGGTGACGGCGTCGACGGAGGCGGGGCGGCGCAGGACCGCGGTCTCGGGCAGGACGACCCGCTCGGCGTACACGCCCTGCGCGCTCATCTCGATGCCGGGGCCGGTCATCACCGGGTCGCCGACGGCGAGTTCGGTCACGCCCTCGCCGACCGCCTCGACGACGCCGGCGGCCTCGTAGCCGAGCCGGGAGGCGGGGAGGGCGGGCTGGTAGTAGTAACCGCCGCTCCGGAAAAGGGCTTCGGCACGGTTGAGGCCCAAGGCCTCGACCCGTACGGCCACTTGGCCGGGCGCGGGGTCGGGGACGGGCACGTCCTCGACGGTGAGTACTTCAGGTCCGCCGATTTCATGAAAAAGCACAGTGCGTGCGGTAGTTGGCATGCGGAACACGCTAGGCCGCGCGTTACGAGACGATCCATGTCCACCGCTCTCCCTTTCCTGTCCGATCGTCTCTCCGGTACGGCTCCCGGTTACCGTTCGGACATGGACGTACTCAGTGATGCCGTGAGCGCGATGCGCACCGGACGGCCGCACTCCTCACGCCGGGACAAGTACGCACCCTGGGGCATGCGGTTCGAGGCATCCCCGGGGGCCGGCTTCCATGTGGTGCTGCGCGGGTCGGCCTGGCTCATCCCGGCGCAGGGCGAGCCGGTCGCGGTCGGGCCCGGGGACGTGGTGTTCCTGGCGCACGGGCGGGGGCACGCGCTGGCCAGCGGGCTCGACGTGCCGCTGGAGCACGTACGGCCGGGTTCGGACAACCGGTGGCCCGCGCCGACGAACACTCCACCGGAGGGAACACCGGACGCGGTCCTGCTCTGCGGCTCCTACCAGATGGACCGCAGCCGCACCCACCGTCTGGTCTCCGAGCTGCCCGACGTGGTGCACCTGCCCGCCCGGGTCGGCGCCCACCGCTCACTGCGGGCGGCGGTGGAGTTGCTCGGCATGGAGCTGGAGGAGCCGCAGCCGGGCTCGGACGCCATCGTCACCTCGCTGCTCGACACCCTGCTGCTGTACATCCTGCGCGCCTGGTGGCAGCACGACCGCAAGGCCACCGGCTGGTCGGCCGCGCTCGACGACCCGGCCGTCGCCGCGGCCCTGCGCGCCATCCACGGCGACCCGGCCCGCCCCTGGACGGTCGAGGAGCTCGGCATGGAGAGCGGCCTGTCCCGCGCCGCCTTCGCCCGCCGCTTCACCACGCTGGTCGGCGAACCGCCGCTCGCCTACCTCACCTGGTGGCGCATGACGACCGCGGGCCGCCTTCTGCGCGAGGAGGACCTCCCCCTGCGTCTGATCGCCCAACGCGCGGGCTACACCTCGGAGTTCGCCTTCGCCAAGGCGTTCAAGCGGGAGTTCGGGGTGGCGCCGGGGCAGTACCGGAGGCAGGTGTCCTGAGGCCGGCGGGCGCGGCATGACGAAGGGGTGCCCGTCCGCCGTGCGGACGGGCACCCCCAGGACGCCCTACTTGTTCAGGTACGCCCAGAACTCGTCGAACGACAGGACCTTGTCGCCGTTCAGGTCACGGGCCTTGATGATCACCTCGGCGACCGACTCGGTGACGTTCCAGTCGCCCCCCTGGGCAAGGGCGGTCTTGAACTCCGCGGCGGTGATGAACCCGTCGCCGTCGGTGTCGATCCGCTGGAACTCCTTGCGCGCTGCCTCGATGTCCGCCACCGATCCGCCCCTTTTCTTCGTCAATGCACGTCTTGCTGTGTTGCTGTCGCAGGTCAGATTAGCTGGCCGCGTGCGCCTCCAGCGCGGCGCCCACCCACGCGAACTCCTCCTCGTAGGCCTTGACCGGCGTTCCCTTCAGGATGCCGAGCAGTTCGCGGTAGCGGGCGAGCCGGACGTTGTGGGTCGCCCTGACGCGTTCGAGGATCTCGGCGCGGTCGGCGTTCCCGAACAGTTTCCGCAGCACCTTCTCGGCCTCCGGCGACTCGGGCACGATCCCGCGCTCGCGCGCCTGCCCCGCCAGCTCGATGAGCTGCTTGACGAACCGCATGGACGCCCCGGCGGGCGTGTCCTGCGTCCGGCCGCCGTGGTTGTACTCGGCCGCCCTGCGCATCTGCACCCGGAACTCGGGGTCCTGCACCATCTCGGCCAGTTCCACCCAGGCGTCGACCTGCTCGGGAGTCGGGTCGTCCGGCAGATTGACGGCGGTGTTGCGCATCCGCTCGCGGATGTCCGGATCCACGAGGTCGAGCCCGTGGAACATCTCCTCCACGAACTCCTCCATGATCCGCCTGCGCTCGGCCGCCGACAGCCGCGCCAGATTGTTCATCAGGGTCATCTCCTCTGCGGTCGAACCGCGTCGCGCCACGGTCGACAGCACCGCACGGGTCACCTTCAGCGAGCGGATCTGCGCGTCCAGCGCCACCACGTGCGCCGCCGCGACCTGAGCGACCGTCCGCTCCCCGTCCAGCACCTTGCGTACGTCGTCCAGACCGAGGCCCAGCTCACGCAGCGTGCGGATCAGCTCCAGACGGGCGGCGGACCCGGCGTCGTAGAGCCGGTATCCGCCCAAGGAGCGGGTCACGGGGGTCAGGACGCCCTCGTCGGACCAGTAGCGGATGGTGCGCACGGTCAGGCCCGTGGACCGCGCCAGCTCGCCTATGGTGAAAAGTCCGGTGCCGTCGTCGATCATGTGTGTGAGTCTGGGCCTTCCAGTGGGTGGAGACTCAAGGAGCGGGGCGATGGAGACTCTGCGGGACATTCTCGACGCGGCCGCGCGCGGTGTCTTCCCGCCCGACGACGGCCGTACGACCGTCGTCCCGCAGGCCTCGCACCGGGACGCCGGGGTCATCGCCTTCACCGCGCACTCCGTCGTCTTCACCGACGAGGATCCGACGTGGGTGTACGAGACACTGCGCGCCGTCGACTGCGACGAGCTGGCCGCGAGCATGAACGCCCGGTTCCTCACGGCGCTGCTGGAGCGGACGGGTCGCCGGACGGACACCATCGACGCCCTCCTGGTCGGCGACCCGCTGCCTGGCGTGCCTCCGCTCGCCCTGACGGAGATCACCGAGGCCGGTCATCGCCGGGCCGCCCGGGCCCGTACGCACCGCGAGGACGTGCGGCTGTGGGCGGCGCAGGGCGGCGTGGTGGTGCTGGGGCGCGGGGTCGCCGGGCGGCTGGAGGTCGCGGTCGAGGTGGACGAGGAGGTACGGCACCGGGGGCTGGGGCGGCTGCTGGTGACGGCGGCGCGGCACCTGGCCGGGGAGCCGGTGTGGGCCCAGGTGTCGCCGGGGAACGCCCGCAGCATGCGGGCGTTCCAGGCGGCGGGCTACCGTCCTGTGGGCTCGGAAGCCCTGCTGCTCAGTGCCAGGGCCGGTAGTACGGGTTGCTCTGGCAGTCGTTCATGATCTCGGTCCTGGTCTTCTTGTCGACCGGGCAGACACCGATGATGTACTGCCGCGCGATGCCGCCGGGGAAGGCCACCTCGACCTGGTCGGCCCATTTGTGGGTGTCACCGATGGTCTTGTTGACGTCGACGCCGCCGGGAGCGTCGATGTAGTAGTTGTAGCCCGACTTGTACCAGGTCTTGTAGAGGTCGTGGTCGTACGTCGTCGACACGTACGGGGAGGGCTGGTTGACCAGGACGTACTGCTCGATGTCGTACTGGCCGTTGATGACGTCCTTGGGATGGAAGCCCTCCTCGAAGACGGTCGCGGGGGCGCGGCTGTCGCTGCGGTAGAGCGTGCCGCAGGTCTTGCGCCAGACCGGCTGGGGCGTGATGCGGTCGACGTCGACACGGCGGTCGACGGCCGCCTTCACCGGGTCGTCGAACTGGGGACAGGCAGGAGCTGCGGCCTGCGCGGGGGTGGCGGTGGAGGCGGTCGCGGCCGTCGTGCCGAACAGGGCCGCGAGGGACAGGACGACGGCAGCGGCCCGCCGCCGCAGGCGAGTTGTGATCATGGTGTGGACGATCCCCGTGCCGCGGCGGCGGAATGCGCGAGGTCACCCGTTCGGCGGCGTGTCCCGCTCTCCCCAACTCGCCGTGTCTCAGCGGAAGATGCCCGTGTGGCCGAGCGAGTAGCGGCCCGGCTGCGGGTACACCGCGAGGCCGTGCGGGCCGCTGCCGACCTTGATGCGGGCCAGCTGGGTACCGGTGCTGGTGTCGATGGCGTACACCTCCGAGTTGTAGCGGCCCGACAGCCACAGGACCTTGCCGTCCGCGGAGACGCCGCCCATGTCGGGGCTGCCGCCGTCCGGCAGGTGCCACTTCTTGGTGAGCCTGTTCTGCGTGAAGTCGAAGAGCGAGATGGTGCCTTCGCCCCGGTTGGAGATGTACATCTCGCGGGAGTCGCGGCTGACGTAGAGGCCGTGGGCGCCCTTGCCGGTGGGCAGGAGGGTGGGCTTGGTGAACCGGTCGCCGTCGAGGATCCACACCCCGTCGGCCATCATGTCGGCGATGTAGAACTTCCTGCCGTCGGGTGAGATCTTGACGTCCTGCGGCATCGCGCCCTGGAAGGGCAGCTTCTCCTGCCCGATCACCTTCATCTTCGCCGTGTCGACCTTGAGCAGTTCACCGCTGAACTCGCAGGAGACGATGAAGTAGCGGCCGTCCAGGGAGAAGTCGGCGTGGTTGACGCCGTAGCAGCTGACCGGCACGGTCTTCTCGCGCTTCATGGTGTGCGCGTCGCGGAAGACGAGCTCGCGGTCGAGGGAGGCCATGACGATCGCGTACTTGCCGTTCGGCGTGAAGTAGAGGTTGTAGGGGTCGTGCACGTCGACGGCCTTGCCGGCCTTCCCCGTCCTCGGGTCGATGGGGGTGAGGGTGTTGCCCCGGTCGTTGTTGACCCACAGCGTCTTCATGTCCCAGGAGGGGACGACGTGCTGGGGCTGGGCGCCCACCGGGATCGTCTCGATGACCTTGTACGTCTTCGGGTCGATGACGGAGACCGTGTTGGAGTTGGTGTTGGGGACGTAGACCCGGGACGGGAAGTGCCGCACCACCGGGGAGAGCCGGTTCGGGCGGTCGGCCGCGTACACGTCGTGCGGGTCGAGGACGGGCGGCATCCCGGCCAGGCCCACCACCGCGGCCTTCTTCTTCGGCGGGGCGACGGCGGCCTTCTTGCCGAGGGCCTCGTCCTCGTGCCGGGAGCCGGCGGTGCAGGCGGCGAGGGTGGTGAGCGAGGCGAGGGCGACGGTCGCGACGAGGGCGCGGGCGAGCCGGGTGGGGTTCATCAGCTGAACAACTCCGTGGTGGTCACCGCGGCCAGGCCGCGGCGGGCGAGTTCTTCCAGTACGACGGGGAGGGCAGCGACCGTGTCCGGATACCCGAAGTGCATGCTCACCACGGAGCCGCCCCGGACCTCGTCGAGGACCTTGCGCTGGACGGCGCCGGCGCCGGGCCGGGTGTAGTCGAGGGAGTCGACGTCGTACGAGAGGACGTGCGGATAGCCGGCGCTGCGGGCCAGGCGCAGGACCAGCGGGGACGCGAGGGGGGCGCGGGAGGGGCGGAACCAGGTGCCGATGGAGCCCGTGAGGTGCTCCAGACGGTCGGCGCAGGCGGTGATCTCGCCGCGGGCGTCGGCCTCGGGCATGGCGTTGACGGTCAGATGGCGCTCGGTGTGGTTGCCGAGGTCGTGGCCGCCGTCGAGGACGCGGCGGGCCATGTCCGGGTGCTGGTCCAGCCAGCTGCCGACGGCCAGGACGGTGAGGCGGGCACCGCGCCGCTCGGCCTCGGCGAGGAGGGCGTGGGCGATGGCGGGGTCGCCCTGGCCGTGAAACGTGAGGGCGACCCGGGGGTGGGTGCGGGGGCCGTGGGTGAGCTGGGCGGGTTGGCCGGGGAAGCGGCGCGGGGCGGGGGCGGCGGATGGCGTGGGGGACGGGGTGGACGACGGGTGCGCCGATGAAGCGGGGTGCACGACGGCGCCGTTCGTGGCGCACCCTGCGGTGAGGGCGCCCGCGGCGAGAAGGCCGGCACCCGTGCGGAGCGCTGTCCGGCGGTCGGTCGAGGTCACCGCACCATTTAAGAGGCGAAGGGTAAGAAAAGGGCCGATTGACCCGATCGGGGGACATTCGTCGGGTCGCGGCCGACACGAACACAACCCACTTCAGCCCACTTCAGCCCGCCCGGCGTTTGAGGGCGAGGCCCTTCGGGCCGACGGGGGTCTGGGGGCGCAGCCCCCAGGGACGGCAACCCCCACTCGCGCGCACCGGACACGGCTCGACCTAGCGGTCGGCGACCCTCATTTCGAACCAGGTCGTCTTGCCGCGCGGCAGGAGGTCGACCCCCCAGCGGTCGGAGAGCTTGTCGACCAGGAACAGGCCCCGGCCGCTGATGTCCGTCTCCTGGACCGGCATCAGACAGGGCAGGCCCCGGGAGGGATCGCGGACCTCGATGCGGATCCAGCCCCGGCGGCGGCGCATCCGAAGGCCGAAGACCCGGGCGCCGGTGTGGCGGACCGCGTTGCCGACCAGTTCGGAGACGAGCAGGACGGCGTCCTCCGTCATCTTGGGCGTCAGGCCCCACTGGCGCAGGACCACGACCTGGGTGAGCCGGCGGGCGGTGGCGGCGGACTCCGGGCGGGACGGCAGCGGGACCTCCGCCTCGGTCGGGTTGCCGAACAACTCCAGCGCCTTGAGCGCCCGTTCGTCCTCCACCGCGGGCGACCAGCGCGCCGCCGTCACACGGCCGTGTCCCCGCGGCTGTTCGATGCCCTCCAGCCCCGCCATGCCCCCATCATGGCCGCCCAGAGCGCCCTCCGGGGCCGTTCCTGAGGAATACGCCCCCCGGAATACGTCGTTCCGAATAGGCCGGTTGACATATGCCATGGGCAGTTCAGGGGCTTCCACAGCCCGCCCGACCTGCGCTGAAGGCTCTCGTGGGGGCAATCGACGGTCTCCCTCGACAAGGCAGACTTAAGGTTGCCTTAAGGCTCCCATAAACCGCCCCATCGAGGGACCCGGATCAGACAGCGCGTCAATTGCAAGTGGTTCAGAGGAACTCAGAGGAACTTGGCCTTGCCCGGCCCCTCCTCCACGAAGCTGCGCATCCCGCGCTCACGGTCCTCCGTGGCGAACAGGCCCGCGAACCAGTTCCGTTCGACGGCGAGGCCCGTCTCGATGTCCGTCTCCAGGCCGGTGTCGATGGACTCCTTCGCGGCCCGCAGCGCGATCGCCGGCCCCTGGGCCAGCTTCGCCGCCCACTCGTGCGCGGCGGTGTAGACCTCCTCGGCCGGCACCACCCGGTCCACCAGACCCAGCGTCAGCGCCTCGTCCGCCTTGACCATCCGGCCGGTGAAGATCAGGTCCTTCGCCTTCGACGGGCCGACCAGCCGGGACAGCCGCTGGGTGCCGCCGGCGCCCGGGATCAGGCCCAGCAGGATCTCCGGCTGGCCCAGCTTGGCGTTCTCGGCCGCGATCCGGTAGTCGGCGCACAGCGCCAACTCGCAGCCACCGCCGAGCGCATAGCCCGTGATCGCCGCCACCACCGGCTTGGGGATACGGGCCACCGCGGTGAACGAGTCCTGCAGGGCGCGGGCGCGCAGGACCATCGCCGTGTGGTCCATGTTCTGCATCTCCTTGATGTCCGCGCCCGCCGCGAACACCTTCTCCCCGCCGTACACGATCACGGCCCGTACGTCGTCGCGCCGGGTCGCCTCCTCGGCCAGCTCCTTGAGCCGGTCCTGGGTGGCGATGTCCAGCGCGTTCATCGGCGGACGGTCGAGCCGGATGGTGCCGACGCCTTCGGCGACTTCGAGATTCACGGTCATGAAGGCAGGTTAACGGGGACTAACGGCAACGGCCCCGGTGCCGTCGCTCACACCGGGGCCGTGCACCAGCGTCCGACTACGACTTCCACTTCTCCCACGACATGTTCCAGCCGTTGAGCCCGTTGTCCGGGGAGACGGTCTCGTCATGGGCGTGCTTGACGATCACCACGTCGCCAAGGATCGAGTGGTCGTACATCCAGCCCGCCGGCAGCCCGCGGTCGTAGCCGCCCCGCACGTCCCGCAGGCCGATGCAGCCGTGGCTGGCGTTGTAGTTGCCGAAGGCGCCGCCGGACCAGTAGTTGCCGTGCAGGAAGGTGCCGGAGTCCGTCAGCCGCATGGCGTCCGGGACATCCTTGATGTCGTACTCCTTGCCGAGGTTGACCGTCTCGCTGTTCATACGGGTCACCCGGAGCTTCTCGCTGATGACCATCTGGCCGTTCCAGGTGTCGTAGCCCGGCTTGCCGGTGGTGACCGGGATGGTCTTGATGACCTTGCCGTCCTGGGTGACCTTCATGTGGTGGGTCTTGGCGTCGACGATGGAGACCTGGTTGCGGCCGATGGTGAACTTCACCGTCTTGTCCTGCTTGCCGTAGACACCGGGCCGGCCCTCGACGCCGTCGAGGTTCAGGCTCACCGTGACCTTCGTACCGGACTTCCAGTAGTGCTCCGGGCGGAAGTCGAGGCGGTCGTTGCCGAACCAGTGGCCCTCGACCTCGACGGCCGGTTCGGTCTTGATGGTGATGGCCTTCTTGACGTCCTCGGGATGTGTGATGCCCCGGGTGAAGCGGACGGAGAACGGCATCCCGACGCCGACGGTGGAGCCGTCCTCGGGGGTGAAGGTGCCGATGAAGGTGTTCTTCGGAGTGAGCGTGGTGAAGCTGGAGTCCTCCGCGGCCTCACGCCCCTCGGAGTCCTTCGCGACCGCGTGCACCGTGTACTTGGTGGACGCGGCCAGGTGAGTGGACGGCGTCCAGCCGGAGCCGTCGGCGGTGATCTTCCCTGCTATCTCCCCGCCCTTGGTGTCCTTGACCTCGACCTCGGTCAGCTTGCCCTTGCTCGCGCCGACCTTGAGGACGCCGCTGGTCTCGACGGACTTCGCGCCGTCCTTGGGGGCAATCGTGACGACGGCCGCGGACTGCTTGGTCTGCGCCGCGCCCGCGTCCTTGCCCTTGCCGTCGCCGGAACCGGACCCGGAACCCGAGCCTCCCCCTCCGCACGCGGTGACGGACAGCAGCAGCACCCCGGATATGAGTGCCAGCCGCCCCTTGCGCCATCTCCCGCGCGCGTCAACCGACGCCCCCGATATCGGCCGCACGTTCAAGTTGTTCTCCCCTCGCCGGCCCTGGTCAGGCCCGCACCCCGGCGCGTCCCGCGCGCGCATTGGCGCATATTAACTGCAAGGTTTTGGGGATCGTGTCAGGTGAAGGTCACCGTTCCGTCGCAAACACCGACCCCGCGCCCGGCCCCGTACCCGCCCCCCTCGGGTTACTTGACCGCGCTGCCCGCCTTCCACTCCTTCCAGCCCATGTTCCATCCTCCGAGGCCGTTGTCGGGAGCGACCTTTTTGTCATTGCTGTGGATGACCTGGACGACGTCCCCGACGAGGCTGCGGTCGAAGAACCAGCCGGCCGGGGTGTCGGAACTGCCGCCCTTGACGTCCATGAGCCCCACGCAGCCGTGGCTGACGTTGACGTGGCCGGGGGCGTTCGGCGCCCAGTAGTTGCCGTGCAGGAAGGTGCCGGAGTCGGTGAGGCGCAGGGCGTGCGGGACGTCCGGGATGTCGTACTCGCCCTTGCCGTTCCGCTTCTTGAAGCCGACCGTGGCGCCGTTCATCCGGGTCAGCTCGAGCATCTCCATCACCACCATCTTCCCGTTGTAGGTGGTGTGTTTGGGCGCCCCGGCCGTGATCGGCACCGTGGCGAGCAGCGCGCCGTCGCGCCGTACCTGCATGGTGTGCGCGGCCGCGTCGACCACGGAGACCTGGCTGCGGCCGACGGTGAAGGAGAACGTCTTGTACTGCAGCCCGTAGACGCCGGGTGCCCCCTCGACGTCGCGGAGCCGGAGGGAGACGGTGACCTGGGTGCCGGGTTTCCAGTAGCGCTGGGGGCGGAAGTCGAGGCGGTCCTTGCCGAACCAGTGCGGGCGGATCTCGACCGGCGGTCGCGCGGTGACGTGAATGGCACGCTCGACGGCCGCGCGGTGCTCGACCTCCCGGTTGAACTCCAGGGAGACGATCATTCCGGTGCCGACCGTGGAACGGTTCTCCGGGGTGACGTAGCCGATGAAGCGCTCGTCGGGGACGAACGTGGTGAACGTCGTGTGCCGTGCGGACCTGCGGCCGTGGCCGTCCAGGGCCACCGCGTCGACGGTGTACTTGGCGGCCAGCGCGAGCCGGGGCTCGTCGGGTTCCCAGCGCAGGCCGTCCTCGGAGATGCGGCCGGGCACCTCGGAGTCCTGCGCGTCCTGCGCCTTGACGACCTTCACGGACTCCAGGCGGCCGCTGGGCACCCCCACCCGGAGTCTGCGGCCGGGGCGGACGCCCTTGCTGCCGTCGTCCGGGGAGATCCGGATGACGTCCTCGGGTGCCCGGGCCTTGCCGAACGCCTCCCCGATGTCGCTGCGGTCCGCCGGGTCCGGGGTACAGCCGGCGGCTCCGGCCAGCAGTCCTGCCCATGTCAGTACGGCGGCCAGCGCGGCCCCCGCGCGCCGTGCGCGCCCTTGTCCATGCCTCACGAGCTTCCCAACGACCGGCCCCGCCCTGGGGAAACGTGAGTGCGGGGCGCTCCGCCGGGGGATGCCGCGATCGGCCGTCGATCGCCTGTGGGGCCGTCGTGGCTGGTCGCTCCCCCACTCTCGACTTCGCTCGAGCGGGGACCCCCATCGCGGCGGAGCCGCAGATGTCAGGGCCTCGCGCCCCTTGAAGACGTTGGCGAACCGGAGGGGACTTCGCGCCCCGAGCTCTGGGCAGAACAGTGGGGAGGACGACGCGACGGGGAGCCGCGGCCGGGACGCCGTGCGCTCTTTTTGGAGGTCGTTCCGCGAGCCGTGGGAGGCGGACTGGTGTCCAGCGCAGCCGAGCAGGAGGCGGTGGCCGAGGGGCGCGCCGAGGAGGGTGAACGCCCGGCCGGCGCGGTCAACGGCGCGCCCCGCAAGGTGCCGGGCGTGCCCGTGCGGCCGGGGGCGCCGATGCCGCTGGGGGCCAGGTTCCGGGTCGGCCCGGACGGGGTGGCGGGCACCAACTTCGCGCTGTGGGCGGGCGGGGCGGAGGCGGTGGAACTGTGTCTGTTCGACGAGGCCGGCAAGGAGACCCGCGCCCGGCTGACCGAGCTGACGCACGAGATCTGGCACGGCTTCGTGCCGGGTGTGATGCCCGGGCAGCGGTACGGCTACCGGGTGCACGGCCGCTGGGACCCGTGGACCGGCGGCCGCTGGAACCCGGCGAAGCTGCTCCTCGACCCGTACGCGCGCGCGGTGGACGGCGACTTCAGCCTGCCGCCCGAGGTGTACGGGCATGTGCGGGACTGGCCGCAGCAGCAGGTCGCGGACACCGTGCGCGACGACCGGGACTCGGCGCCGTACGTCCCCAAGGGCGTCGTGGTCCACGATGACGACGACTGGGCCGACGACCGCCGCCCGAAGACGCCGTGGGCGGACTCGGTCATCTACGAGCTGCATGTCAGGGGATTCACCGCCCTGCACCCGGGGATCCCGGAGGAACTGCGCGGCACCTATGCCGGACTGGCGCACCCCGCCGCCGTCGAACACCTCGTCAAACTGGGCGTCACGGCTGTCGAGCTGCTCCCTGTCCACCAGTTCGCGCACGAGGACCATCTGCTGCGCCGCGGTCTGAAGAACTACTGGGGCTACAACTCGATCGGCTATTTCGCCCCGCATGCCGCGTACGCCGCGTCCGGTACGACGGGACAGCAGGTCGGCGAGTTCAAGCGCATGGTGCGCGCGCTGCACGCGGCCGGCATCGAGGTCATCCTCGACGTGGTCTACAACCACACCGCGGAGGCGGGCGAGCTCGGTCCGACCCTGTCGTTGAAGGGGATCGACAACCGGGGGTACTACCGGCTCCAGTCGGACGCGCGCCGCTACGCCGACTACACGGGCTGCGGGAACACGCTCCACGTCGTACAACCCCACGTGCTCCGCCTCATCACCGACTCCCTGCGCTACTGGGTGACGGAGATGGGCGTCGACGGCTTCCGCTTCGATCTGGCCGCCGCCCTCGCCCGGTCCATGCACGACGTGGACATGCTGTCGCCGTTTCTCGCGGTCATCGCGCAGGACCCGGTGCTGCGGCGGGTCAAGCTGATCGCCGAGCCGTGGGACGTCGGGTCCGGCGGCTATCAGGTGGGGGCCTTCCCGCCGCTGTGGACGGAGTGGAACGACCGGTACCGCAACGCCGTACGGGACTTCTGGCGGGGCGCGCTGCCGGACGTGCGGGACCTCGGGTACCGGCTGTCGGGGTCGAGCGACCTGTACGCGTGGGGCGGCCGCCGGCCCTACGCGTCGGTCAACTTCATCACCGCGCACGACGGTTTCACACTGCGCGACCTGGTGTCGTACGAGCGCAAGCACAACGAGGCCAACGGCGAAGGGAACCGGGACGGTTCGGACGACAACCGGTCGTGGAACTGCGGGGCGGAGGGCGAGACGCCCGACGAGCGGGTACGGGGGCTCAGGCGGCGGCAGCTGCGCAATCTGCTGACGACCCTGCTGCTGTCGACGGGCGTGCCGATGCTGGTGGCCGGGGACGAACTCGGGCGCACCCAGCGCGGCAACAACAACGCGTACTGCCAGGACAACGAGATCAGCTGGCTGGACTGGGAGCTGCTGGAGGAACCGGGCTGGAAGGCCCTGTTCGACCTCACGGCCCGGCTCATCGAGCTGCGGCACCAACACCCCGTGCTGCGCCGCCGGGCCTTCTTCTCGGGGCGGGCGCACTCCGCCGACGGTCTGCGCGACCTGGCCTGGTTCACCGCGCGCGGCACGGAGATGACGGAACGGGACTGGTACGCGCCCGCCGCCACGCTGGGCATGTATCTGTCCGGGCGGGACATACCGGGCCGCGACGAGCGCGGCGACCCGATCCTCGACGACAGCTTCCTCGCCGTCCTGCACGCCGGGGACCGCCCGGTGAGCTTCGTGCTGCCGGGTCCGCCGTGGGCCGAGCAGTACGAGGTGGTCGTCGACACGTCGCGGGAGGCGCAGGGGGAGGCGCCCGGGGTGGTGCACCGGGCGGGAGCGGCGATCACGGTGCCGGCGCGGGCGGTGCTGTTGCTGCGGGTCGGCTGAGCGGTCGTCCGGGGCGGCCGCGGCCGTTCCACAGTGCGAACACGTCCTTGACGGCTCAACCGCCGCACTGGCACCGTCCATGGTCATGAGGCTGTCCGCTGACCACCGCCGCGCGCCCGTCGCGCTCGTGGAGCGACGCCACGTGGATCTGTGCCGGCAGTCCAGCGCCCTCTGTCGCTGAGCCGCAGCCCCCTCCCCCTTTTTCCCTCTCCCCCTCACTTCGCGTGCCGTGTTGCAGGGTGCGCCGACCCCCGGGATCCCCTATGCCTGACATATCCCGTCGTGCTTTCGGTGGTCTCGTCGGCGGCGGTGCCGTGACCGCCGTCGCCGGTTCCGCGGGCGCCGCGAGCGCCGCCGAAGCCGCCCCCGCCGAGCGCCCGTTCCGCGCCCGTACGGCCCCCGCGGCCACAAAGCGCCCCAACCTGCTGGTCATCCTCGGCGACGACCTCGGCTGGGCCGACCTCTCCTCCTACGGCGCCCCCCACATCAGGACGCCGAACCTGGACCGGCTGGCCCGGCAGGGCGTGCGCTTCACGGACGCCTACTCCGGCTCCGCGACCTGCTCACCGACCCGGTTCAGCCTGTACACCGGGCGCTATCCCGGACGTACGAAGGGCGGGCTCGCCGAGCCGATCGCGAACAGGACGCAGGGGCTGGACCCGAACCACCCGACCCTGGCCTCCCTCCTGAAGAAGGCCGGCTACTCCACCGCGCTGATCGGCAAGTGGCACTGCGGCTGGCTGCCCGACTACAGCCCCACCAAGTCCGGCTGGGACGAGTTCTTCGGCAACCACGGCGGGGTGCTGGAGTACTTCTCCAAGCTGGGGCAGCTGGGCGACTACGACCTCTACGAGGGCGACGCGGCGTACCAGGACCTGCGGTACTACACGAGCGTCCTGACCGAGCGGGCCGTCGAGTACGTCAGCCGCGAGCACGGGACACCCTGGCTGCTCAACCTCAACTTCACCACCCCGCACTGGCCCTGGCTGGCGGAGGGCGACGAGGAGACCGGCGCCGAGATCGCGGCGAAGATCCGGGCCGCGAAGAGCCAGGCGGAGGTCAGCAGCGCCCTCAACCACTACGACGGCGGCTCGGTCGCCAAGTACACGGAGATGGTGCAGAGCCTGGACGCGGCCGTCGGCGAGGTGCTCGCCGCGCTGCGCCGCTCCGGGCAGGAGGAACACACGCTGGTGTACTTCGCCAGCGACAACGGAGGTGAGCGCTGGTCGTACCTGTGGCCGCTGAGCGGTGAGAAGTTCGTGCTGCAGGAGGGCGGCATCCGGGTGCCGACGATCGTGCGCTGGCCGCACCGCATCGACGCCCACCAGGTCAGCCACGAGCCGAACTTCTCCCCCGACTGGACGGCGACCTTCCTGGAGGTGGCGGGCGCCCGCCCCGACCCTGCCTACCCGCTGGACGGAACGAGCCTGGCCGGGTACCTGCTGCGCGGCGCAGAGCTCCCGGAGCGCGACCTGTTCTGGCGGGTCCGGGCCAACCGGGCGCTCCGGCGCGGCGACTGGAAGTACTACCAGGACGCCGATGGCGACGACCACCTCTACGACCTCGGTGCCGACCTGCGCGAGCAGGCCGACCTGGCACCCGACAAGCCGGAGTTGCTGGCGGAACTCAAGGCGTCGTGGGAGAAGATCGCCGCCGGTCTGCTGCCCTATCCGCAGCGGACCAGCTAGCCGAGGATCCCCCGCTCGTACGCCGTCGCCACCGCTGCCGCGCGGTCGTTGACGCCCAACTTGCCGTAGAGATGGGTGAGATGGGTCTTCACGGTCGCCTCGCTGATGAACAGTTCGCGGGCGATCTCGCGGTTGGAGGTGCCCTTGGCGACCAGGGCGAGGACCTCGCGCTCGCGGGCGGAGAGGGGCTCGTTCCCGGGCGGCCTGGGCGTACGGACGGCGGAGACCAGACGGGAGGCGACGGCGGGGGACAGCACGGTGCGGCCCTCCGCCGCCGCGCGGACGGCGGTGAAGAGCTCGTCGCGCGGGGCGTCCTTGAGCAGATAGCCGGTCGCGCCCGCCTCGATCGCGGGCAGGGTGTCCGAGTCCGTGTCGTACGTCGTCAGGACCAGGACCTTGGCCCGGGCGCCGCGCCGGGCCAGCTCCGCGATCGCGTCCACTCCCCCGCCGCCCGGCATCCGCAGGTCCATGAGGATCACGTCGGGGTCGAGGGCCGCGGCCCGTTCGAGCGCCTCGACGCCGTTGGACGCCTCACCGAGGACGGCGAATCCGGGGGCCGACTCGAACATGCCGCGCAGACCGTCGCGTACGACGGGATGGTCGTCGACGATCAGCAGGGAGATCCGCGGGGTGCCGCTCACATCAGCTGTCATGGCGGACCAACGGTACGCGAGCCGACAGTGCCGTGCCGTGGCCCGGTTCCGTCTCGACGGTCAGGGAGCCCGCGATGCGTTCGGCGCGGGCGCGCATGCCGTCGAGGCCGAAGCCGCCCGAACCGTTGCGGGCGGGCAGCGCCAGGGGGTCGAAGCCGGTGCCGTCGTCGCGGATGTCGAGGATCACCTCGTCGCCCATGAAGGAGAGGGTGACGCCGAGACGGGAGGCGCGGGCGTGCCGGGCCGCGTTGGACAGGGCCTCCTGGGCGATGCGCAGAAGGGTGGCCGAGACCTCCTCGTGCAGCTGTTCCGCGGTGCCGGTGACCGTGAACTCGGCGCGCACGCCCGTCCGTTCGCCCCATTCGGTGACCGTCTTCTTCAGCGCCTCGGGCAGTCCGGCGTCCGCCAGCTCCACCGGGGCCAGGTTGTGCACGGAGCGGCGGGCCTCGCCGAGGCTGTGCCGGGCCAGGTCCATGGCGCGGTCCAGGTGTTCGCGGGCCGGCCCCGGACCGGGCGTGCTGGAGACGACCTGGAGCTGGGCGATGATGCCGGTCAGCCCCTGGGCGATGGTGTCGTGGATCTCGGCCGCGAGCCGCCGCCGTTCGTCTGCCACCCCCGCTTCCCTTGCCTGGACGAGCAGTTGGGCGTGGAGGGCGGCGTTCTCGTCGAGCGCCTGGTGCAGGGCGGCGTTGGTGCGTTCGAG
This sequence comes from Streptomyces sp. NPDC001492, assembly GCF_053597275.1. Classification (NCBI taxonomy): domain Bacteria; kingdom Bacillati; phylum Actinomycetota; class Actinomycetes; order Kitasatosporales; family Streptomycetaceae; genus Streptomyces; species Streptomyces sp. NPDC001492. Next base: position 40,382 of record NZ_JBSFHW010000055.1, read on the forward strand.
TTCGGCGATGGTCGCGGTGCGTTCGCGGGCCCGCTGCATCTCCTGCTCGGTGAGATGGGCGACCACCATCTGCAGGCCCGAGTTGGCGACCAGCAGCGCGGCGAAGACGGCCCACTGCACTCCGCTCCCGAACGGCATCCCGCCGGCCTGCGCGCCGGCCACGGTGACCGCGCTCGCGAGCAGCCCGAGCCGCTGCCACGCCCTGCCCGGGATGGTCTCGTCGGCGTCCATGTAGCCGGCGGCGGCGTAGAACGCGAAGAACGGGTTGATCCAGGTGAGGACGAAGGCGAGGGCCCAGCGGACGGCGTAGTACGCCGTCCCGGCGCGGGACGGTGTCCGGCCGCGGCCGGGCCGGCGCACCCGGATGCCGTGCCACGACAGTTGCAGCGCGATCGCCGCGCCGAACAGGGCCCAGGCGGTGTACCACTTGGCCGGGGAGGCATGCGGGTCGGCGGTCGCGAGGGCGGGGACGAGACCGATGAGGAGCAGCCCGTACGGCCCCCAGGTGTGCAGTTGGTCCCAGCGCCGGTCGATCTGACTGTCCACCACGGTCATGTCCTCAGTATTCACGGCCGGTCGCCTACTCCCAGCGGAACCAGCGGCTCGCCGCACCCGTGAGCAGCAGGATCCACATCGCCAGCACACCCAGGTGCCCCCAGCCCGGCCAGTGCCCGGCCGCCGCCCGGTTCAGGGCCTGCGCGGCCGCGCCGAAGGGCGTGTACCCGACGATCCGGGCCATCAGGTGCGGCATGGACTGCGTCGGCAGCCACACACCCGCGCAGAACATCGACGGGAAGAAGACGGCCGAGCCGATCGCACCCGCGATCTTCGTCGTACGGGACAGGGCCGACACCACCGATCCGAGAGCGAGGGCGGCCAGGACCGCCAGCAGCAGGGCGAGGACGTATCCGAGGGGCTGTTTCGGCAGTCGTACGGCGAAGGCGAGGCGCCCGACCGCGAGGGCGAGCAGCGCGGACACCAGGGCGGCAGCGCCGTACACCACCATCTGCGCCGACAGCAGGGCGCCCGGCCGGACCGGGGTGGTGGCCATCCGGCGCAGGATGCCGCGCTCCCGGTAGCCGGTGAGGGTCTGCGGCATCGACTGGAGGCCGCCGACGATCATGCCGAGCAGCACGGCGACCGGGACGTAGACGTCGATGGTGCGCAGACCGCCGAGGTCGGCCTGGTGGTCACGGAAGGAGGGGATGGAGCCGAGGATCACCAGCAGGAGGGTCGGGAAGAGCAGGATCCAGAAGATGGCGCCGGGTTCCCGGCGGAAGAGGCGGATCTCGGTCCTCAGTACGGCGGAGCTCATGCCGCTGTCTCCTCGGTGTCGGTGTCGTCGGTCTTCGTCAGGTCGAGGAAGGCGTCGTCCAGCGTGGCGTCCACGACACGCAGCTGGTGGGCGGTGACGTGGTGGCGGGCGAGGAGGGTGATGACGGCGTTGACCGTCTCGTCCGTGCCGGAGAGGGTGACGCGGCCGTCCTTGTGCTCGACGGACGCGAGCGCGGGCAGGGCGGCGAGGTCACGGTCGTCCAGCGGGGCGGACGGCGTGAAGCTGATGACGGTGGCCCCCGCCGAGCGCCGGATGAGGCCGGCCGGGGTGTCCAGTGCGGCCACCCTGCCCTTGTCGATCACGGCGATCCGGTCGCACAGGCGCTGCGCCTCCTCCATGAAGTGGGTGACGAGGAGAACCGTCACGCCACTGGCCCGGACATCCTCGATCAGCGCCCAGGTGTCCCGGCGGGCCCGCGGGTCCAGGCCGGTCGTCAGCTCGTCCAGGACGACCACCCGCGGGTTGCCGATCAGGGCGAGCGCGATGAACAGGCGCTGCTTCTGGCCGCCGGAGAGCTTGCCGAACCGGGTGGTCAGCTTCTGGGCCAGCCCGAGGCGTTCGGCGAGCGGCGCCCAGTCGAGCGGGTTCGGGTAGAAGGAGGCGTACAGCTCCAGCGCCTCGCGGACAGTGAGCTTGGGCTGCAGTTCGCTCTGCTGGAGCTGGGCGCCGAGGACGCGGGCCACGCGCGCGTGGTCGGCGATCGGGTCGAGGCCGGTGACGCGTACCCGGCCCGCGTCCGGGACCCGCAGTCCCTCGACGCACTCGACGGTGGTGGTCTTGCCGGCGCCGTTCGGGCCGAGGATCCCGAAGATCTCTCCCTCCTCGACGGCGAAGGAGACACCGTCGACGACGGTCCGGCCGGCGTAGGACTTGCGCAGTTCGGTGACTTCGATGACGGACATGCCATCAGATTCGCGGGAAGCACCCCGCCGCCACATCGGCCGTCGCGCTCGAAGCCGCATCAACCGATCGGTCGATGCCGCCCTACGACCCCTCCGCATCTCTTGTACGACCCCTCGAACGCGCAGGTCGTAGGACCAGCGGCCGATCCGGGTCCGGCCAAAACTCGGTGGGCGTTGTCAGAGCCGATCCGTAGGCTCACAGACGATGCCCTCGACACGTGCAACCACCAAGGACCCCGCAAGGACCACCGGCCGATCCGCCGTACGCACACTGCTGCGCCTGTGGCCGTACGTACGGCCCGTGCGGGCGCGGCTGTTCACCGCCGCGTTCGTCGCCGTGCTCGCCTCCTGTACGGGCCTCGTGATCCCGCTCGTGCTGAAGTGGATGGTGGACGGGCCGGTCGCCGGCCGGGACCCCGCGGGCGTGTGGCTCGGGGCGCTGTACCTGCTGCTCCTCGGGCTCGGGGAGGCGCTGCTGTTCGGGCTGCGGCGGTGGCTGGTGGCGCGGCCGCTCGCGGGCGTCGAGGCGGGGATGCGGGCGGATCTGTACCGGCATCTGCAGCGGCTTCCGGTCGCCTTCCACGACCGCTGGGCCTCGGGCCAGTTGCTGTCGCGCGGCACGACGGACCTGATGCTGCTGCGCATGTTCCTCGCCTTCCCGATGACGTTCCTGCTGGTCAACGGGGTGACGATCCTCGTCGGCGTGGTGATCATGCTGCTTCAGGACTGGACGCTCGGGCTGGTGATCCTGGGGCCGGCCGTCCCCGTGATGGTCACCTGCGTGATCTTCGAGAAGCGGTACGCCGCTGTGGCGCGGCTCGCGCAGGACCAGGTCGGTGATCTGACGACCGTCGTCGAGGAGAGCGTGCTCGGCATCCGGATCATCAAGGGCTTCGGGCGCCACCGCAGCCAGGCGCGGGCGTTCCGGGAGCTGACGCGGACGCTGCGGGGGACGGAGCTGCGCAAGGCTCGGCTGCTCGCCACGATCTGGGGTGTCATCGTGACGCTGCCGGAGGTGGCCATCGGGGCGGCGTTGGTGCTGGGGGTGGTGCAGGTTGCGGACGGGTCGTTGTCCGCGGGGACGTTGGTGGCGTTTCTGTCGACGGCGCTTGCTCTGCGGTGGCCGGTGGATTCCATCGGGTTTCTGCTGGCCATGAGCCAGGAGGCTGCTACGGCTACGGAGCGGTACTTCGAGGTCATGGACGAGGTGCCGGAGGACGAGTCCGCCGTAGCTGCGGGCATTCGTGCCGCTGGGGCGGCACCCGACCCACAGAGAGCGGCACCTCGCACCGCCGAGTTGCGCGGCCTCCGGTTCCACAACGTACGGTTCCGTTACCCGGACGCCCCCGTCGACTCCCCTCCCGTCCTCGACCGCATCGACCTCCACATCCGCCCCGGCGAATCCATGGCCCTGGTGGGCGCGACCGGGAGCGGCAAGACGACGCTGACCGCACTCGTCCCCCGCCTCCACGAGGTCACGTCCGGTCGCATCACGCTCGACGGCGAGGACATCACCGCCATGCCCCGCGAGGAACTGCGCTCCCTCGTCGCCGTCGCCTTCGAGGAACCCACGCTCTTCTCCGCGAGCGTCGGGGACAACGTGCTCATGGGTGCCCGGGACGGCGCGGGCGACGCCGAGCTGAACCGCGCCCTCGCCGTCGCGCAGGCCGAGTTCGCGCATGCGCTGCCGCAGGGGACCGACACCCAGGTCGGCGAGCAGGGCCTCAGCCTCTCCGGCGGGCAGCGGCAGCGGCTGGCGCTGGCGCGGGCCGTCGTGGGCAGACCGAGGTTCCTCGTCCTGGACGACCCCCTGTCCGCCCTCGACGTGCACACCGAGGCCGCCGTCGAGGCCGCGCTGCGGGACGTCCTCGCGGACACGACGGCGCTCATCGTGGCGCACCGCCCGTCCACCGTCCTGCTCGCCGACCGGGTCGCGCTGCTCTCCGGCGGCCGCATCACCGCCGTCGGCACGCACCACGAACTGCTGCGCACGAACGCCGAGTACGCCCATCTGATGTCCGGGACCCCAGAAGCGGAGGACGAGCGATGACGGCCCCCACCACCTCCGTCCCCACGGCGGACGACGAGCCGGACCTCCCCCGCCCCAAGGCTGCCGGCGACCCCTTCGACCGGGACGTCCTGCCCACTCCGCCGGGCGCCACCGCCGGGCTGCTGCGCTCCCTGCTCGCCCCCATGAAGGCCCGCGTCGCCGTCACCACGCTCCTGCTGCTGCTCCAGCAGGCGGCGGTGCAGGCGGGCCCGCTGCTGGTGGCGTACGCGATCGACAGGGCCGTACCGGCGTTCCGGGACCACGACCACGGCCCGCTGATCGCGGTGGCCGCGGGCTATCTGCTGTGCGCACTCGTCTCCGGCGGGCTGCAGTACGCGTTCGTCCTCGCCTCCGCCCGGGTCAACCAGGACGTGCTGCTCGATCTGCGCGGCCGTATCTTCCGGCATGCCCAGGCGCTGAGCATCGACTTCCACGAGCGCTACACGAGCGGCCGCCTGATCTCCCGGTCCACGGCGGACGTCGAGTCACTGCGGGAGCTGCTCAACGAGGGCCTGCAGGAACTCATCACGGTCATTCTGTCCTTCGTCTACATCTCGGCCATGCTGCTCTGGCTGGACCTGGGGCTCGGCGCGGTCGCGGTGGCGTCCTTCGTGCCGCTGTACCTGCTGGTACGGGTCTACCAGCGGCGCGCGGTACGGGTGTACCGGGTGCGGTCCACCGCGATCGCGGCCGTCATCGTCAAGTTCGTCGAGACCATGAACGGCATCCGGCCGGTGCGCGCGTTCCGCCGCGAGGCCGCCAACGACGCCGACTTCCTGGCGCTGAACCGCCGCCACGAGCGGGTCAACGGGGACGCGATGCTGGAGATGGCCCGCTATGTCGTCGGCTCCCGGCTGGTCGCCAACACGGCCGTCGCGGTGATCGTGCTGTGGGGCGCCTACCGGGTGGCGGGCGGCTCGCTGGAGCTGGGTGTCCTGGCGGCCGCGGTCCTGTATCTGCGCCGCCTCTACGACCCCATCGACCGCCTCGGCATGTTCCTGAACTCGTACCAGTCGGCGGCGGCCTCCCTGGAGAAGATCGCCGGGCTGCTCGCGCAGACACCGTCCGTGCCCGAGCCGTCGGATCCCGTGGAGCTTCCGGTGCTCGAGAGCGAACACCCGGGCCGCGAGGTCGTCTTCGACGGCGTCAGTTTCGGCTACCGCACCGGCGGCGAGGTCCTGCCGGCCTTCGATCTGACGATCCCCGCCGGGCAGACGGTCGCGGTCGTCGGCTCGACGGGCGCCGGCAAGTCGACCCTCGCCAAGCTGCTGGCCCGCTTCTACGACCCCTCCGCCGGGCGGGTCCTGCTGGACGGCGTCGACCTGCGCGACCTCGCCGTGCCCGAGCTGCGGCGCGGGGTGGTGATGGTGACGCAGGAGGCGTTCCTGTTCTCCGGCACGGTCGCCGAGAACATCGCCATCGGCCGCCCGGACGCGACCCGCGAGCAGATCGAGCAGGCGGCGAAGGCGATCGGTGCGCACGAGTTCATCAGCGCCCTGCCCGACGGGTACGACACGGACGTACGGAAGCGAGGCGGCCGTATCTCCGCGGGCCAGCGCCAGCTCGTCGCCTTCGCCCGGGCGCTGCTCGCCGACCCGGCCGTGCTGATCCTCGACGAGGCGACCAGCTCGCTCGACATTCCGGGCGAACGGGCGGTGCAGCGCGCGATGTTGACGGTCCTGCGCGGACGTACGGCCGTGGTCATCGCGCACCGGCTGTCGACCGTCGAGATCGCGGACCGAGTACTGGTCATGGAGCACGGGAAGATCGTGGAGGACGGCAGCCCGGCCGAACTCATCGAGGGCACCGGGCGGTTCGCGGACCTGCACCGGGCGTGGCGGGACAGTCTGGCGTAGAGATCGCAGGGATCGGCAGGGACCGGCAGGGATCGGGGGAGCATGATCGACGCGTACGAGGACCCGGGCGAACCCGACCGCCGCGGGGGCGCCCGCTATCTGCTGTGGCTGGTGCGCTGCCAGCCCGGCCGGTCGCTCGCCGGGGCGGTGCTGGGCAGCGTGTGGATGGTGCTGCTGGCGGCGACGCCGTATCTCCTCTCCCGGGCGATCGACGACGGACTGGAACCCGGTGACTATCCGGCGCTGGCGGGCTGGACCGCGGTGCTCTTCGCGGTCGGGACGTTCAACGCCTGGCTGAGCATCATGCGGCACCGCACGATGACGCGGGTGCGGATGGACGCCAACTTCCGCACCGTGAAGGTGATCGTCGGCCAGGCGGTCCGGCTGGGCGCCGCGCTGCCGCGCCGGGTGGGGGCCGGGGAGGTCGTCACCATCGGCGTCGGCGACGTACAGACGATCAGCCAGTCGCTGACGGTGGTCGGCCCCGGGGTGGGGGCGGTGGTCGCCTACCTGGCGGTCGCGGCCGCTCTCCTCTCGGTCTCCCCCTTGATCGCCGCGGTCGTGCTGCTCGGCCTCCCCCTGATCGTCGTCCTCGTCGGACCGCTGCTGGCGCGTCTGCAAGGCGCGGAGACCGAGTACCGCAACCGGCAGGGCGTCCTCACGGCCCGGATCGCCGACCTCGCGGGCGGCCTGCGCGTCCTCAACGGCCTCGGCGGCAAGGGCCTGTTCGCGGAGGCCTTCCACCACGACTCCCAGCGGCTGCGCCGCCAGGGCTACCGGGTCGGCGCGGTCACCAGCTGGGTCCAGGCCCTGGGCATCGGGCTGCCGACCCTGTTCCTGGCGGTGGTCACCTGGCTGGCGGCCCGCCTCGCGGCCCAAGGCTCCATCACCATCGGCGAATTGGTGTCGGTGTACGGCTACGTGGCCGTCCTGGTGGGCCCGGTGGCCTTCTGGGTGGAGTGCGGCTACCAGATCAGCCGCGGCCTGGTCTCGGCCCGCCGGGTCGTCCGCTTCCTGCAACTGGAGCCACTGGCCGACATCGGCACCCGGGACGCCCCTGCGGAGCCGGCGGTACTGCACGATCCCGATTCGGGAGTACGGGTACGACCCGGCCGCCTGACCGCGCTGGCCGGCGCCCGCCCGGCGGACGCGGCAACAGTCGTGGACCGCCTGGGCCGGTACACCCCGTCGAGGGCCACCTGGGGCGACGTACCGCTCAACGAGATCAAGCTGAAGCAGATCAGGCAGCACATCTTGGTCGCCGACCACGAGGCAGACCTCTTCGCAGGCCCCCTGCGCGACGTACTCGGCGGCGCGTCTTTCAGGGGCGCGGGGCTGCATCGATATGCGGCTCCGCCGCGGGGCGCGAGCAACCACGAACCACTCGCAGACGCCATACGACATACCGAGGCAGACGATGACGCGCATCTCGCCAATGCCCTGCGCGCAGCCGTCGCAGACGACATCGTCCAGGGCCTGCCCGATGGCCTGGCCTCAGCAATCGACCCGCAGGCCCGCAACCTCTCCGGCGGCCAGAGACAACGCATCCGCCTGGCCAGAGCACTGGCGGCCGACCCCGAGGTACTGCTCGCCGTAGAACCGACGTCGGCGCTCGACGCGCACACCGAGGCCCGGGTGGCCCAACGCCTGCGGGCGGCACGGCAGGGCCGTACCACCCTGGTCACCACCACTTCCCCGCTCGTCCTGGACCACGCGGACACCGTGTACTACCTGGTGGACGGCAAGGTGGCAGCCGCCGGCGGGCACCGGGACCTGCTCGAAACCGAGCCGGGCTACCGTGCTCTCGTCGCACGGGACGCCGAGGAGACGGTCCGATGACAGCGGCCTCAGCCCACCTCCCCGTCGCCGAACGGCAGGACGTACGCCGCGCCCTGGTGCGCCTCGTACGGGCCGACGCCCGCGCCTTCGCCATCGTGCTCGCACTCAACGCACTCGCGGCCGGCGCCGGTCTCGCCGGACCCTGGCTGGTCGGCCGGATCATCGACGAGGTGCGGGCCGGACACGGCGTGGGCGCCGTCGACCGGCTGGCCCTGTGGATCCTGCTCTGTTCGCTGGCGCAACTGGTACTCGCCCGCTGGGCCCGGTATGTGGGACACCGCTTCGGGGAGCGGACGCTGGCCCGGGTGCGCGAGGAGTTCGTCGACCGGGCGCTCGCGCTGCCCGCGGCGGTCGTGGAGCGGGCCGGCACCGGTGATCTGACGGCGCGCGGGACGGCCGACGTGGCCACGGTCGGCACGACGCTGCGTGACGTCGGGCCCGAACTGCTCATCAACAGCGTGCAGGCGCTGTTCCTGCTCGGCGCGGTGTTCTGGCTGAACCCGCTGCTCGGCGGGTGCGGTCTGCTCGGTCTGGTCGGCATCTGGTGCGCGCTGCGCTGGTATCTGCGCCGGGCCCGCGACGGCTACCTCGCCGAGGGCGCCGCCACCTCCGAGGTCGCCGAGATCCTCGCGGCGACCGCGTCCGGCGCCCGCACGGTCGAGGCACTGCGGCTGGAGCGGCGGCGGATCGCGGCGAGCCGGGACGCGTTGGAGACGTCCCGGCGCACCCGGCTGTACACCCTGTTCCTGCGCACCGTGTTCTTCCCGGCGGTGGAGGTCTCCTACCTGGTTCCGGTGTCCGCGGTGCTGCTGGTCGGCGGGGTGCTGCACGGGCGCGGCACGCTGAGTCTCGGCGCGGTCGTGACGGCGGCCCTGTATCTGCAGCGGCTGAGCGGGCCCCTCGACGAGATCCTGATGCGCGTCGAGCAACTGCAGAACAGCAGCGCCTCCTTCGCCCGGGTGGAGGGCCTGGCCCGGGCACCGCGCGCGCAACAGGCCGAGGCGCCCGCCCCGGCGGACGACCGCTTCGACGTGTCCGGGGTGCGCTACGCCTACGACCGCGGCGGCGAGGTGCTGCACGGCGTCGACCTGACCGTGCGGCCCGGCGAGCGGCTGGCGGTCGTCGGCCCCTCGGGTGCCGGAAAGACCACGCTGAGCAGGCTGCTGGCGGGGGTCGACGCGCCCACCGAGGGGACGGTGACCGTCGGCGGGGTGCCCGTGGTCGACCTCGGCCCCGAGCAGCTGCGCCGCCAGGTCGTCCTGGTCACGCAGGAGCACCATGTGTTCCTCGGCTCGGTCCGCGACAACCTGCTGATCGCCGAACCGGGGGCTGCCGACGAGGAGTTGTGGGCGGCGCTGACGGCGGTGGGAGCCGACGACTGGGTGCGCGAACTGCCGGACGGACTGGACACCCCGCTCGGAGACGGCGGCACCCGCACCGACGGCTCCCAGGCCCAGCAGCTCGCCCTCGCCCGCGTGGTCCTGGCCGACCCGCACACCCTGATCCTCGACGAGGCCACCGCGCTCCTCGACCCGGCGACGGCGCGCCACACCGAGCGTGCCCTGGCCGCCGTCCTGGAGGGCCGCACGGTCATCGCCATCGCCCACCGTCTGCACACCGCCCACGACGCGGACCGGGTGGCCGTGATGGAGGACGGCCGGCTCACCGAACTCGGCACGCACGAAGAGCTCGTGGCGGCCGAGGGGGCGTACGCGGCGCTCTGGCACACCTGGCACGGCGAGCCGTCGTAGCCGCGCGTTTCGCTCACGATCAAACATCTGGTTCGCATACCGAACATGAACAACCGGACAACGAACCATTTCCGGCCAACTTTGTGACGCGCTCCTGACAGGGCCTAAATCTCCTGCCACCCTTCCCACAGCTTCAACACAGCAACCCCACAAGCTCCACCCCCAGTTCTGCCCGGACGGTCGACCCACCGTCCGGATCTCCCCTGGCCGCGCAATCCGCGGCCACGCAGAAGGAGTCAGTGTTGAGAAGCAGTTCCTCTCGCAGACGCACCTCCCACATCGTCGCCGTCGCCGGCGTCACCGCACTGCTCGCCGCGGCCGTCCAGTCGGGCGCCGCGTCCGCCACCCCCGCCCAGGCCTCGTCCGCGAACAAGGCGCACATGGCGGTCAAACTCTCTCCCTCCCAGCGCGCGGAGCTGATACGCGACGCCGACAGCGCGCGTGCGCGGACCGCCAAGGACATCGGCCTGGGCGCGAAGGAGAAGCTCGTCGCCCGTGACGTCGTCAAGGACGCCGACGGCACCCTGCACACCCGCTACGAGCGCACCTACGCCGGCCTGCCGGTCCTCGGCGGCGACCTGGTCGTCGACACCGCCAAGTCGGGCGCCACCAAGGGCGTCATCAAGGCGACGAACGCCGCCATCAAGGTCTCCGACGTCACCCCGGACATCACCAAGGAGACCGCCGAGCGGCAGGCCGTGAAGCGCGCGAAGGCTCTGGGCGGCACCAAGTCGGCCGCCGACAGCGCCCGCAAGGTGATCTGGGCGGCGAGCGGCAAGCCGGTCCTCGCGTACGAGACGGTCATCGGCGGCTTCCAGGACGACGGCACCCCGAACGCGCTGCACGTCATCACCGACGCCACCACCGGCAAGAAGCTCTACGAGTACCAGGGCATCGAGAACGCGACCGGCACCGGCAACACCCAGTACAGCGGCACGGTCTCGCTGACGACGACCCAGTCGGGCTCGAACTACAACCTGACCGACGGCGACCGCGGCGGCCACAAGACGTACAACCTGAACCACGGCACGTCCGGCACCGGCACGCTGTTCTCGCAGACCAGCAACACCTGGGGCAACGGCACCACGTCGAACGCCGGGACCGCGGGCGCGGACGCGCACTACGGCGCCGCGGAGACCTGGGACTTCTACAAGAACACCTTCGGTCGCAGCGGCATCAAGAACAACGGCGTCGGCGCCTACTCGCGCGTCCACTACGGCAACTCGTACGTGAACGCGTTCTGGGACGACAGCTGCTTCTGCATGACGTACGGCGACGGCTCCGGCAACGCGGACCCGCTGACCTCGCTGGACGTCGCGGGCCACGAGATGACCCACGGCGTCACCTCGAACACCGCGGGCCTCAACTACAGCGGCGAGTCGGGCGGCCTCAACGAGGCGACCTCCGACATCCTCGGCGGCGTCGGCGTCGAGTTCTACGCCAACAACTCGTCCGACCCGGGTGACTACCTCATCGGCGAGAAGATCGACATCAACGGCGACGGCACCCCGCTGCGCTACATGGACAAGCCGAGCAAGGACGGCGGGTCCAAGGACAGCTGGTACTCCGGCGTCGGCAACCTCGACGTGCACTACTCCTCGGGCGTCGCCAACCACTTCTTCTACCTGCTGAGCGAGGGCAGCGGCGCCAAGGTCATCAACGGCGTCAGCTACAACTCGCCCACCTCGGACGGCCTTCCGGTCACCGGCATCGGCCGGGACAAGGCGCTGGCGATCTGGTACCGGGCGCTGACCACCAAGTGGACGTCCACCACCAACTACGCGGGCGCCCGCACCGGCACGCTCGCGGCCGCCGGTGAGCTGTACGGCACCACCTCCACCGAGTACAAGGCCGTGCAGGACGCCTGGGCGGCCGTCGCGGTCGGCTCGCGCTCCGGCGGGGGCGGCGGGGGCGGAACGTCGTACGAGAACACGACCCCGCTGTCGATCCCGGACAACGGGCCGGCCGTGACCTCGTCGATCACCGTCTCCGGCAGGAGCGGAAACGCGCCAAGCAACCTCCAGGTGAGCGTCGACATCACCCACACCTGGCGCGGCGACCTGGTGATCGACCTGGTCGGCCCGTCGGGCACCGCGTACCGCCTGAAGAACTTCTCCTCCTCGGACTCGGCCGACAACGTCCAGGCGACGTACACGGTCAACGCGTCGAGCGAAACGGCCAATGGAACCTGGAAATTGAAGATTCAGGACCAGGCCGCGCAGGACGTCGGCACGCTCAACAGCTGGAAGGTGACATTCCCGTAGACCGCACGCAGCGGCTTGGGAAACAGGGCGCCGTCCCGGAGAACACCTCCCGGGGCGGCGCCCGTTTACATTCCTGAAACGTTAACCGGACAGTCGATTTTCAGCCAACATCACTTGGGGCTCCTGACATGTACGCGCCTTGATGTCACTCTTCTCCACAACCGCCGCACAACTTCACTGCAACTCCGGCCGGGCGCCCCACGCCGTGCCGGACTCCCCCACCACAAGGAGCTTGTGTGACCCCCCTCTACGCGCGTCACAAGCGCTCGACTCTGGCCATCGCAACCGCCGTTGCCGCCGGAGCCCTGCTCACCACCGGTCTGACCACCGGTTCGGCCACCGCCCAGACCAAGGCGGACTCCACGGCCACGGCCCGTACGGCCGGCTCCCCCGCGGCGCTGTCGGCCTCGGCCCGCGTCTCCCTCATCAAGCAGGCGCAGGCCGGCCTCGCCGCCACGGCGCAGCAGATAGGCCTCGGCACCAAGGAGAAGCTGGTCGTCAAGGACGTCGTCAAGGACGCCGACGGCACGGTCCACACCCGCTACGAGCGCACCTACGCGGGCCTGCCCGTCCTCGGTGGCGACCTGGTCGTCGCGACGAAGGCCGGCAAGACCGAGAGCATCGTCAAGGCGACGAAGGCGGCCATCAAGGTGGCCTCGCTCAAGCCGCAGATCACCACGGCCAAGGCCGAGAAGCAGGCGCTGACCGCCGCCAGGACCGCGGGTTCGGACAAGACCTCGGCGGACAAGACCCGCAAGGTCATCTGGGCCGGCTCCGGCAAGCCCGTCCTCGCCATCGAGACCGTCGTCGGCGGCCTCCAGGACGACGGCACCCCGAACGCGCTGCACGTCATCACCGACGCGGCCACGGGCAAGAAGCTCTTCCAGTACCAGGCCATCGAGAACGCCACCGGTACCGGCAAGACCCTGTACTCGGGCACGGTCAGCCTCAGCGTCACCCAGTCGGGCTCGACGTACAACCTGACGGACGCCACCCGCGGCAGCCACAAGACGTACAACCTCAAGCGGGGCACCTCCGGCAAGGGCACGCTGGTCTCCAGCTCGTCCAGCACCTTCGGCACCGGCACCGCCTCCAGCTCCTCCAGCGACCAGACGGCCGCCGCCGACGCCGCCTACGGCGCGCAGGAGACCTGGGACTACTACAAGAGCACCTTCGGCCGCAGCGGCATCAAGAACGACGGCGTGGCCGCCTACTCCCGCGTCCACTACGGCAGCTCGTACGTCAACGCCTTCTGGGACGACGACTGCTTCTGCATGACGTACGGCGACGGTGACAACAACACGGACCCGCTGACCTCGATCGACGTGGCCGGCCACGAGATGACCCACGGCGTCACCGCCAACACCGCCGGCCTGGACTACAGCGGTGAGTCCGGCGGCCTCAACGAGGCGACCTCCGACATCCTCGGCGGTGTCGGCGTCGAGTTCTACGCCAACAACTCGTCCGACAAGGGTGACTACCTCATCGGCGAGAAGATCGACATCAACGGCGACGGCACCCCGCTGCGCTACTTCGACAAGCCCAGCAAGGACGGCGGCTCGGCGGACTCCTGGTCCTCCTCCGTCGGCAACCTGGACGTCCACTACTCGTCCGGTGTCGCCAACCACTTCTTCTACCTGCTGGCCGAGGGCAGCGGTTCGAAGACGATCAACGGCGTCAGCTACAACTCGCCGACGTCCAACGGCTCCACGGTCACCGGCATCGGCCGGGACAAGGCGCTGCAGATCTGGTACAAGGCGCTGACCGAGCAGTTCACCTCGACCACCAACTACAAGGCGGCCCGCGCGGGCACGCTGGCGGCGGCGGCGAGCCTGTACGGATCCAGCAGCACCGAGTACAAGACGGTCGCCGCGGCCTGGTCCGCGGTCAACGTGAGCTGACCCGAGGGGGGTTGGCGGGCGGTACCCGGGACGAAGGCATTCCCGGGTGCCGCCCTACTCTTGTGTCCCATGCGCCTGGAGGACTTCACCTACGACGACGTCGGCGGCACCGGCCGCGTCGGTTTCTGCCCGCCGGGTTTCCGCCCGATGCATGTGCGCACGCGCATCGGCGAGGGCGAACCCTGCTTCCGCCGAGCGACCGAGGCGGTCCTCACCTGGGAGATGCACCGGGAACTGGGCGTGGGCATCGACGCGAGCGCGGAGCGTGCCGCACCGGACGTCGACGTCACCGTCACCCTCGCCGGTGTGATCAAGGCACCGTGCCGCATCGTGTACACGGTCGACGAACCCCGCCGCGCGGGCTGGGCGTACGGCACGCTGACCGGCCACCCGGAGTGCGGCGAGGAGCTCTTCCTCGTGGAACGCACGGGCGACGGCACGGTGTGGCTGACGGTGTCCGCGTTCAGCAGGCCCGAGAAGTGGTACGCGAAGGCCGGCGGTCCGGCTACCCGGGGCCTGCAGAGCGCTTACGCGCGGCGGTGCGGGAAGGTTTTGCGGGGATTGTGCGCACCGCTCTCCGAGGGGTGAGCGGGGGTTTTGGGCGCCGTTGACTGGGGCTGCCGCCCCCAGGCCCCCGCTTCGGCCTGAACGGCCTCGTCCTCAAACGCCGGACGGGCTGAAAATGCCCGCCCGGCCTGAGAGTGCCCGTCAGGGCTGGATCCGCTCACCGCATCAGCACCCCTGCGCCCTCCCCCGTCTCCTCCGAAGGCACCGCCACCAGCCCCAGTTCCACAGCGGACGCCAGGAGTCGATGGGCCGGCAGGACGCGGACCGTGTAGCCGTAGGGGCCGGTGCGGTCGAGGGAGAGCGGCCCCTCGTACACCCACCTGCCCTCCGGGTCGGGGCCGCCCGCCGGTTTGAGGGGGACAGTCGTCGCGTCCGCGATGCGGTCCTCGGGGTCGACGCGGCCCGAGACGACCTGGACCTCCACGTCGTCGGGGCCGAGCTCGCCGAGGCCCACGTGCACCCGTAGTCCGAGCGTGCTGCCGAGTTCCGCGGTGGCCATGGCGGCGGACGTCTCCACATGGTCGACGGTGACGCCGTGCCAGGCGGCCCGCACCCTTTTCTTCCAGGCGGCGAGTTCGCGGGCGGAGTCGGGGGTCATGGCGCGGTGCGCGTGGGCGGCGGGTGCGTAGAGCCGCTCGACGTACTCGCGGACCATGCGGCCGGCCAGCACCTTCGGGCCGAGCAGGGTGAGGGTCTGGCGGACCATCTCGATCCACCGGTCGGGCAGGCCGTGCTGTCCCCGCTCGTAGAAGCGGGGAGCCACGCGCTGTTCCAGCAGGTCGTAGAGCGCGTCGGCCTCTATGGCATCGCGGTGGTCGGGGTCGGTGCCCGCCCCGTCGGCTGTGGGGATCGCCCAGCCGAAGTCCGGCTGGAACCACTCGTCCCACCAGCCGTCCAGGACGGAGAGGTTGAGGCAGCCGTTGAGCGCCGCCTTCATGCCGGACGTGCCGCAGGCCTCCAGGGGGCGCAGCGGGTTGTTGAGCCAGATGTCGCAGCCCGGGTAGAGCTTCTGCGCCATCGCCATGCCGTAGTCGGGGAGGAAGACGATGCGGTGGCGGACCCGTGGGTCGTCGGCGAACCGGACCAGTTCCTGGACCAGGCGCTTTCCGCCGTCGTCCGCCGGGTGGGCCTTGCCCGCGACCACGATCTGGATCGGGCGCTCCGGGTGCAGGAGCAGGTCCATGAGGCGGTCGCGGTCGCGCAGCATCAGGGTCAGGCGCTTGTACGACGGGACGCGGCGCGCGAAGCCGATGGTGAGGACATCCGGGTCGAGGACGCCGTCGATCCACCCCAACTCGGCTGTTCCTGCGCCGCGTTGGCGCCAGGAGGCGCGCAGCCGCACCCGTACCTCGTCCACCAGCTGCTCGCGGAGGTTGCGCCTGAGCTCCCAGATGTCCTGGTCGGGGATGTCCCCCACCGCGTCCCAGCGGTCCGAGCCGCCGACGGTCAGCGCGTCCTCGGTGCGCTGGGCGCCGATCTGCCGGGCGCCGAGCCGGAACACCTCGGGGGCGACCCAGGTCGGGGCGTGCACCCCGTTGGTCACGGAGGTGATCGGCACCTCCTCGGGGTCGAATCCCGGCCACAGTCCGGAGAACATCTCGCGGCTGACATGGCCGTGCAGGAGGGAGACGCCGTTGGCGCGCTGGCCCAGGCGCAGGCCCATCACGGCCATGTTGAAGAGGTTCGGTTCGCCGCCGGGATAGGTCTCCATGCCCAGGCGCAGGATGCGTTCGACGTCGATGCGCGGGAGCTCGGCCTCGGGGCCGAAGTGGTGGGCGACCAGCTCGCGGTCGAAGCGGTCGATGCCGGCGGGGACCGGGGTGTGGGTGGTGAAGACCGTCCCGGCGCGGACCGCTTCCAGCGCGGAGTCGAAGTCCAGCCCGCCGTCGCAGAGCTCGGCGATCCGCTCCAGGCCCAGGAAGCCGGCGTGGCCCTCGTTGGTGTGGAAGACCTCGGGGGCGGGGTGGCCGGTGAGGCGGCAGTAGGTCCGTACGGCCCGCACTCCCCCTATGCCGAGCAGCATCTCCTGCAGCAGCCGGTGTTCGCTGCCGCCTCCGTAGAGCCGGTCGGTCACCCCGCGCTCGCCGAAGTTGTTGTCCTCGACGTCCGAGTCGAGCATCAGCAGCGGGACACGGCCGACCTGGGCCAGCCAGATACGGGCGTGCAGCTGACGGCCGCCGGGCAGGGCGAGGGAGACCTGGGCGGGAGTGCCGTCGGGTTCCTCCAGGAGGGCGACGGGCAGCTCGTTGGGGTCCAGGACCGGGTAGTGCTCCTGCTGCCAGCCGTCCCGGGACAGCGACTGGCGGAAGTAGCCGTGCCGGTAGAGGAGGCCCACGCCGACCAGGGGTACGCCGAGGTCGCTGGCCGCCTTCAGATGGTCGCCCGCGAGGATGCCGAGGCCGCCGGAGTACTGGGGCAGAGCGGCCGTGATGCCGAACTCGGGCGAGAAATAGGCGATGGCGGCGGGAAGTTCCCCGGAGTGGGTCTGGTACCAGCGTTCGCCGGTCATGTAGTCGTCCAGGTCGCCCGAGACCTCCGTCAGCCGGCGCAGGAAGCGGTGGTCGCCGGCCAGCTCCGCGAGCCGCGCCGGCGACACGCTGCCCAGGAGCCGTACGGGATCGCCGTCCGAGGCGGCCCAGCGCTCGGGGTCGACGGACTGGAACAGGTCGCGGGTCTCCGCATGCCAGGACCAGCGCAGATTGCGGGCCAGATCGCTGAGCGGCCGCAGGGGTTCAGGGAGAACGGGTCGGACGGTGAATCGACGGATCGCCTTCACTTTCCACCTCGACGCGTGTCGCTGTGCGGACGCACAACGCTGTGCGCCTCGTCGTCAACCACGACGGTATCCGTGCGGAGGGCTCCGCAACCACGCCACGTCCAAGAGCACGCCACACTCCTACGCCGTCCGGAAAGCACCGCAACCTTCACGCGTCCGCCATGGCGGACATGGCCGATTCCGCCCCGTAGGCCCTCTTGTGGGCCTTCTACACCGCACGAGAGGCTGCCCAGTGGAGTCAAGGGAGGGGAACTCGGACCATGGCACGGACGCGAACACGGCGTCTGCGCTGGACAGGGGCTCTGACCGCGGTGGCCTGCGCCGCCGCGCTCTCGGCCGTCACCCTGCCCGCGCACGCCGCACCGGAGGGTCAGATACTCGGCGCCGGTGAACCCGGCTCCGTCAGCGGAAGTTATCTGGTGACGCTCAAGGGGGGAACGAAGGCTCCGTCGGCGACCGGAAAAGGCATCGCCGAGAAATACGGGGCAAAAATAAGCCACACCTACGGCTCGGTCCTCAACGGCTACGCCATCAAGGCCGACGAGAGACAGGCCAAGCGGCTCGCGGCCGACTCCCAGGTCGCCTCGGTCGTCCAGGACACCCGCGTGTCCCTCGACCACGTCCAGAAGAACCCGCCGTCCTGGGGCCTGGACCGGATCGACCAGCCGGGCCTGCCGCTGGACAACAGCTACACCTGGCCCGATTCCGCGGGCGCCGGCGTGACCGCATACGTGATCGACACCGGCATCCGCATCACGCACAGGGACTTCGGCGGCCGGGCGAGCTACGGCTGGGACTTCGTCGGAAACGACAGGACCGCGTCCGACGGCAACGGACACGGCACCCATGTCGCCGGCACCATCGCCGGCACCAAGTACGGCGTCGCCAAACAGGCCAAGGTGGTCGCCGTCCGCGTCCTCGACAACGACGGCTCCGGTACGACCTCGCAGGTCATCGCGGGCATCGACTGGGTGACCAAGCACGCGAGGAAACCGGCGGTCGCCAACCTCAGCCTGGGTGGCTCCTACAACGCCCAGCTGGACGCCGCCGTACGCAACTCCATCGCGTCGGGCGTCACGTACGCGGTTGCCGCCGGGAACGACGGCCTGCCGGCCGCCCTCTACTCCCCGGCGGACGTGAAGGAGGCCCTCACGGTCGGCGCGACCGACAGGACGGACGCACGGGCGAGCTTCTCCAACTTCGGCTCGGCCGTCGACCTGTTCGCCCCCGGGGTGTCGATCACCTCGGACTCCTTCGCGAGCGACACCGGGAAGGCGACCTTCTCCGGTACGTCGATGGCGACGCCGCACGTCACGGGCACGGCCGCGCTGTATCTGGCCGACCGCCCGAAGGCGACTCCGGCCCAGGTCTCCAAGGCACTCGTGAAGCTGGCGGTGTCCGGGAAGGTCTCCGGCCGAGGACTCGGCTCACCGGACGAACTTCTGCAGGTGCCGTCTTCTTAGTCACACAGTCCACGGACCGGTCCCGTTCGTTCACGAACGGGACCGGTCTTGTGTGTAGACATACGCGTGAGTAGTTAACAAAGTGCCGGATTGCGTACCCGAATAGGGTGGGAAGGCTCCTCCGGTACACCACACAGGCAGTTCACGGGAACCACCCGCAGGACCACCTCCCCACAGCCATCCGCCCACCCACGTTGACGCGGACAGGAGCGGTCATGCCCGCCACGCACCACTCGTCAGCACCCCCGACGACCAGCACCGAAGCACTCTCCGTGCGCCCCGCCGACGCCGGACTACCGGCCCCGCAGCCACCCTCCGCGGGCGACGCCGCGGTCATCGGGCGCATACCTGTCCTCGACGTCCGCCCGGTGGTCCTGCAGGGGCGAAGGCCGGCCAAGGCCGTGACCGGCGAGTCGTTCGAGATCTCGGCCACCGTGTTCCGGGAGGGCCATGACGCGGTCGCCGCCAATGTCGTCCTGACGGATCCGGAGGGCCGTCCCGGCCCCTGGACGCCGATGCGGGAGCTGGCCCCGGGCACCGACCGCTGGGGCGCCACCGTCACCGCCGGCGAAGCGGGCCTCTGGACCTACACGGTGGAGGCCTGGGGCGACCCGATCACCACCTGGCGCCACCACGCCCACATCAAGATCCCGGCGGGCATGGACACGGACCTGGTCCTGGAGGAGGGCGCGCGACTGTACGAGCGCGCGGCCGACGGCGCCCCCGAGGGCGGGCGCGATGTGCTCCTCACCGCCGTCGCCGCCCTGCGGGACGAGACCCGGCCGGCCGCCTCGCGTCTGGCGGCGGCGTTGACGCCGGAGGTGGACGCGGTGCTGGCCCGGCATCCGCTGCGGGAGTTCGTGACCGCCTCGCAGAGCCTGCCGCTGCT